>DAHVRS010000431.1 GCA_027322375.1 Brachybacterium sp.
CCCCGTCGGCGCCGGTGTCGACCGAGCCGGCGAGCGCGCCCGCGACGGCGGCCGCAGCGACCACGAGGAGTCCGCCGCCCAGCACCCAGGGCGCGCACCAGCGCAGCAGATCGCGACGGAACATGCTGGTCACCGACCAGGCGGTGCCGAGCGGGCGCCAGCCGCCCACGCGCACGCCCACGATCCCGGCGGGCAGCCAGGCGGCGCCCATCAGGAGGGCGAGGCCCACGTCGAGCGGGCTCGCCGGGTCGCCGCTGGTGGCGCCGAGCGCGGGGGCGCCGCCGGGGACGAGGGCGAGGATGAGCACGGTCCCGACGAGCACCACGGAGATCAGCAGGACGTAGGTCAGCAGCGCGGCGCCCACGGCGAGCAGAGGCTTCGCGGGCCGGGACCACTCCGGACGCAGCCGCGCCATGCGGTGGTAGGCGACTGCCTGCTCGAGCGCTGCGGCTTCGTCGTGCGCGGTCATGCGGCGCGCTCGGCGAGACGGCGCCGACGCTCGGCAAGAGCCCGATCCTGGGCGGCGTGCGCCTGGGACGCGGCGGCGGAGAGGCCGAGGTCCTCGAGCGCGAGGGGGCGGGCGAGCGGGCCGAAGGGGTGCTCGCTCGCCAAGGTGCCGTCGGCGCGCAGGTGCAGCAGCTCGCCGGAGTCCATGAGGCGCCAGTGCGGGTCCTCGTCCATCGGCTCGCTCGCGATGACCACCGAACGCACCCCGGCGAGGTCCTCGCTGCGGGCGCGGAGCGAAGCGGAGGACTGATCAAGGGCCGCACGCGGGGCGGTCTCGCTCGCGGTGCGCTCGAGGACCCACAGCTCGTTCGTGGCGGGAAGGCGCACGGCGAGCATCTCCTCGCCGCGCATCGCGAGCAGGTTCACGGAGTAGACGGGCACCTCGGCGATGAGCCAGGACAGCGCTGCGATCACGCCGGCGCGCAGGTCACCGCCGTGCGCGGCGACCTCGCCGGTGATCAGCGCGGCCATCCACTCGCTGTCGGTGGAGCCTGCGACGTGATGGGCGGCGCCGAGCGCCCGGACCCGCCCCCGCATCGGCTCGGTGACCTCGAGGACGCCGTTGTGGGCGGTGATGATGCCGTCCTGGAGGAAGGGGTGGGTGTTCTCCATGCAGTGCTCGGTGCCGGAGGAGAGGCGCAGGTGGGCGATCATCGCGGGGGTCCGCAGCGAGGTGGCGACCTCGCCGAAGCGCTCGGAGTCGTAGGCGGCGACGGGCCGCTTCGCGACCTGCGCGTCGCCGTGCTCGTCGAGCCAGCCGATGCCCGTCCCGTCTGCGTTGAACCGGGACTGCTGCAGCAGTGAATAGGGGGCATCCAGCAGCCACAGCTGGGCCGTGACGGGCTGGTCGGAGCGGAGGGCGAAGAGTCGGCACATGACCCTCCCACTGTAGGGCCGCCTGGCCGTGGCAGCGCCGTGAGGGTCACCACGGCCCGTCGGCCCATGCATCGCGTGGGCGCATCAGCCGGGCGGTCTCGTCCGCGCGGAGGATCCGCGGACGCGCCGCCGCTCCCTACGCTGTGATCATGAGCCCCTCCGCGACCGTCCTGCCCGAGATCCCCTCGGTGCGCAGCCCGCGCGAATGGGGCGTCGCCGCTGCGCAGTCGCTGGTCTCGCTCGGGGCGGGGCTGGTCATCTTCCTCGTCGTGCTCGGGTCGATGCTGGAGGAGTTCGCGGACCAGCCACCGCAGGGTCTGCTGCTGCTCAGCGGCATCGATGCGCTGATCGGCATCCCGCTCACCCTCGCGATCGGGCCGCTGCGCTTCCTGCGGCCGGGCCGCGTCTGGACCGTGCTGCACCTGTTCATCGCGGCGCTCGGCGGGTGCAGCTCCTGGTCGCTGCCTGCGGCGGGGATCGCCCTGTACCGGCTCGGGATCCGGCGCCGACTGGGGCTGGATGCGATGGCGCTCGTGCTGCTGACCCTCGCCGTGGTGGGCTGGGCGGCGAGCGAGGTGCACTTCCGGCGCGAAGCGCTGTCGATGGTGCACGTCAGCGTGCTCGGCGTCATGCTGATCTCCGCGGCGGTGCCTCTGCTGATGGGCCGCGTGGTCGGCACCCGCTACGCGCTGATCGCCTCGCTGCGGGAGCGGGCGGAGGCCGCGGACCGGGAGCGGGAGACCGCGCAGCGCGAGGCGGCGGCGGTGCTGCAGGGACGGGATGCGGAGGTCGCGCGGGTGCGGGCGGAGGAGCGGGCGGCGCTGGCCCGCGACATGCACGACAGCGTCTCCCACCACCTCTCCGCGATCGCGATGCACGCGGGCGCTATGGCGTATCGCGAGGACATGCCGCCCCAGACGCTGCGCGCGACCGCGCTGACGGTCCGGGATGCCGCGCAGGAGGCGAACCGGGAGCTGCGCGAGGTGCTGGTGGCGCTGCGCTCCTCGACCGACGCCACCCCGCTCGCCACCGTCCCCACCCTGTGGGAGACGGTGGAGCGAGCTCGGGCCAGCGGGCAGCAGGTCGAGCTCGTCCACGAGGGCGAGAGCGAGGCGGAGCTCGAGAAGCTGGGCCGCGGCACGGTCGTGGCGCTGACCCGAATCCTCTCCGAGGCGCTGACGAACGCGGCCAAGCACGCCCCGGGGGCGCCGGTCCGCGCCGTGCTCTCCCGCCAGAACGGGAACGTGCTGCTCACGGTGACGAACCCGCTGACTGCGCCCGGCGCGGACGGGGCCGGGAACGTGCCGGGGGCGGCGACCACCTCGACCGGGCACGGGCTCATCGGCGTGGAGGAGCGGGCGCGGCTGCTGGGCGGCGGTGCCCGCTGGACCCGCAGCGAAGACACCTTCGAGATGGAAGCATGGATGCCATGGTGAGCGAGACGGGCACGACCCCGCGGACCCGCGTGCTGCTGGTGGATGACGAGGCGCTGATGCGCTCCGGCCTGCGGCTCATGATCGACGGCGTGCACGGCATCGAGGTGGTGGGCGAGGCGGCCGACGGCCAGGCCGCCCTCGAGCAGATCACTGAGCTCTCCCCAGATGTGGTCCTCATGGACATCCGCATGCCACGGATGACCGGGCTCGAAGCGCTGCGGGCTCTGCGTGAGCGCGGCGATGAGGCGCGCGTGGTCATGCTGACCGCCTTCGACACCGACGACTTCCTGCTCGAGGCGCTGCGCGCGGGCGCGGTGAGCTTCCTGCTCAAGGACTCCCCGCCCGAGGACGTGGTCCAGGCCGTTGCCGACGCCGCCGCGGACCGCCCCCGCTTCTCCCCCGACGTGCTGGGCCGCCTGGTGCACCTCGCCGCGCACGGCCGCATCGCCGGTTCGGGCACGGCCGACGGAAATGCGGCCGACGGGAGTGCCGCCGACGGCGCTGCTTCCGACGGAACCTCAGCGGCTCCCGCCCCGGACGGCGTCACCGAGCGGGAGTGGGAGGTCGCACGGCTCGTCGCCCAGGGCCTCGCGAACCAGGAGATCGGCGAGACGCTGTTCATGTCGGTCGCGACGGTGAAGACCCACCTGGGCAGGCTCTATCACAAGCTGCAGGTCACGAATCGGGTCCAGCTCGCGATCCGAGTGCTCGAGCTCGGCGGCTGAACGCGGTACGTGCAGCTCAGTCGGCGTCGGCAGGTGCAGGCTGAGGGAAGCTGTCCACTCGCAGCGGGTCACCCGCAAGGGGTCACCAGAACGCGGCGATGAGCGCGGCGGTCCCCACCATCAGCCAGACGAAGCCCAGCCACATCACCCAGCGCGGGATCCGGCCCGGCTTCGCGGTGACATTGGTGATGTAGATGGCGATGATCCACGCGAAGGTGAGGATCGCGGTGATGATCGTGAGGGTCAGGGCGAGGGGGCTCATGCGCTGTGCTCCACGGTCGCTCGATCTGTCGGCACGGCCGGCCCTTTCTCTTCTCACCAGGGGGAACCCGGCAGAGTCTAGGCGAGGCCGCGCAGCACCTCCCGGGACCGCGGGCCCGGTGTGACCACGACCGCTCCCCCACGGCGACGGCTCCGGCGCGGGATGACTCGAGGCCTCGGCAGACCTCCCCGTTCCGGGCCGGGCCCCGCCGGGAAATCCGTGGCCTTGCCCGCTCCTGGTC
>DAHVRS010000439.1 GCA_027322375.1 Brachybacterium sp.
CCACTTCGACCTCGCGAACAACTACGGCCCGCCGCCCGGCAGCGCCGAGACTCATGTAGGGCGGATCCTCGCCCAGGACTTCACCGCGCACCGCGATGAGCTGGTCATCTCCACGAAGGCCGGCTACCGGATGTGGGATGGCCCCTTCGGCGACGGCGGCTCCCGCAAGTACCTGCTGAACTCGCTGGATCAGTCCCTGACTCGACTGAGCCTGGACCACGTGGACATCTACTACCACCACGGCGAGGACCCCAGCACCCCGCTCGAGGAGACGATGGGCGCGCTCGCGAGCGCCGTGCGCAGCGGCAAGGCGCTCTATGCGGGCGTGTCGAACTACTCCCCCGAGAAGACCAGCCAGGCCGCACGGATCCTCGCAGACCTCGGCACCCCGCTGCTGATCCACCAGCCTTCCTACTCGATGTTCAACCGGCACATCGAGAACGGACTGCTGGATGTGGTCGATGAGCTCGGGGTGGGTATCGCCGCCTTCGCCCCGTTGCAGCAGGGCCTGCTGACCAACCGCTATCTCTCCGGCGTCCCGCAGAGCTCGCGCGCCTTCGGCTCCTCGGGCTCGCTCAGTGAGCGGCAGGTCAACGACCCGGACTACCAGACGCGGGTGCGGGGCCTCACCGACATCGCGCACGAGCGCGGCCAGAGCCTCGCCCAGCTCGCGCTCGCCTGGGCGCTGCGCCACCCGCAGGTCACGACGGCGCTGGTGGGTGCCTCCTCGGTGCAGCAGCTCGAACAGAACGTCGCGACCGCCGAGCGGCTGGAGATCACCGACGAGGAGCTCGCCCGCATCGACGAGTTCGCGATCGACGGCACAGCGCGCTGAGGACGTCGGGGCACGGGAGCTGACGGGGCGCTGACTCCGTCGGCCCCGTCGGCCGCGCACCCGCCCCGACGCCGACGGGCGCGGAGCGACGGCAGGTGGCGCAAATGCCACCTCTCGTCGCTCCACGCCCGTCCGCGCGTGCGGGGCCGACTCAGCCGGTGTTCTTCAGCCCTGCGGCCACGCCGTTGATCGTGGTGAGCAGCGCGCGCTGCAGCTCGGGCGAGAGCTCCTCGCCGCGGGCCGTCGCGGCGCGGGCCCGCTGCAGCATCGCGACCTGCATGTAGGAGATCGGGTCGAGATAGCGGTCGCGCACGGCGAGGGTGCGCTTGAGGATCGGCTGGTTGTCCCGCAGGTCCAGCACCCCGGTGAGCCGCTCGATCTCGGAGACCGAGAGCTCGTACTCCTCACGGATCCGGTCGAAGAGGTACCACAGGTTCTCGGGCACGAGCGAGTGCACGTAGTGCGCTGCGATCTGCATGTCCGTCTTCGCGAGCGTCATCTCGACGTTGCTGATGACGGTGCGGAAGAAGTGCCAGCTGCGGTACATCTCGTGCAGGTCGGGCTCGAGCCCGGCCTCGCGCGCGGCCTTCAGGCCGGAGCCGGCGCCGAACCAGCCGGGCACGATCTGGCGCGACTGCGTCCAGCCGAACACCCACGGGATCGCCCGCAGGCCGTCCAGGCCCTTCGAGGAGGTGGTGCGCTTGGAGGGGCGCGAGCCGATGTTCAGGTCGCCCAGCTGCTCGACCGGGGTCGAGGAGACGAAGTACTCCGGCAGGTTCTCGTCGTCCACCAGAGTGCGGTAGCGGGCGAAGGCGGAGTCGGAGACCGACTGCATGACCTCGCCATAGCGCTCCAGGGTGGCCTGCTCGGTGCGCGGCTGGGTGTGCAGGGCAGAGCCCTCGAGCACCGCGGCGAGCGAGAGGTCGAGGTTCTCGCGGGCCAGCGCGGGGAGCATGTACTTGTCGGAGATGACCTCGCCCTGCTCGGTGAACTTGATCTCGCCCTCGAGCACGCCGTACGGCTGGGCCAGGATCGCGTCGTACGTGGGGCCACCACCGCGGCCGACGGACCCGCCGCGGCCGTGGAACAGGCGCAGGGTCACGCCGTGCCGGGCCGCCGTGTCGCGCAGGGCACGCTGGGCCTGGTGGATCTCCCACTGGCTCGTGATGACGCCGGCGTCCTTGTTGCCGTCGGAGTAGCCGAGCATGACCTCCTGGCGGTCGCCGCGCAGGCGGACGAGCTCGCGGTAGGAGGGATCGGAGAGCAGCTCGTCGAGGATCTCCCCGGCGTGACGCAGCTCGGAGACCTCCTCGAGCAGCGGCACGAAGCCGATGTCGGAGCGGTGCTCCTCGCTGCCGGCCAGAGAGATCAGGCCGGCCTCGCGGGCCAGCAGCGCCGCGGCGAGCACATCGTCGGCGCCGTGGGTCATCGAGATGATGTACGTCTCGATGACGGAGGTGCCGTAGAGGCGGTGCGCGTCGCGGATCTCGCGGAACACGTTGTAGGTGATGCGGGTCGCGTCATCGAGGATCGTCTCGTCCTCGGCGAGCGCGGAACCGACGAGCGGGCGACGGCTGCCGAGCTCACGGCCCAGCACCGCGGTGCGCTCCTCGCGGCTGAGCTCCGCGTAGGGACGGTCCAGCTCGCCCACCCGGTCGAAGAGGCGGGCGAGGACCTCGTGGTGCTTCTCGGAGTGCTCGCGCACGTCGAGGGTGGCAAGATTCAGGCCGGAGGCGGCCAGCACCTGCTGCGCGATCGCGAGCGCGCCATCGGCCAGTCGCTGACCGCCGTGGCGGCGCAGCGCCTCGCGCAGCACGTGGAAGTCGTCCTGCAGCTCCGCGCCGGAGCCGTAGTCGCGGCCGTGCTCGTGCGGCTCGCCGGTGCGGATCCGCTCGGCGGTCGCGCGGAGCTTGGCGCGCATCGCGCCGAGCTTGAGCCGGTAGGGCTCCTCGCGGTACAGCTCCTGCTGGGTGGCGTCGAGGTCGCTCTCGTGGGCGAGATCCTCGGCGAGGCTCGCCCGCAGCTGCTCGTCGTCGCCGGTCAGCTCGCTGGAGACGGACAGCTCGAGGATGAGGTCGGAGACGACGTCGATCGCGAAGGAGATCGCGGTCTCGGACTGCAGGCGCAGCACCTCGCGGGTCACCTCGGCGGTGACGAAGGGGTTGCCGTCGCGGTCCCCGCCGATCCAGGAGCCGAAGCGGAGCGGGACCTGGCCCTCGCGCAGGTCCGCGCCGTGCTCGCGCAGCTCCTCGCGGAGGCCGTCGATCATGCCCGGCATAGTGTGGCGGAAGATCTCGCGCAGGTAGTAGAGGGCGTTGCGCGCCTCGTCCTGCGGGGTGGGCCGGGAACGGCGCAGCTCGTCGGTCAGCCACAGCGTCTCGACGACCTCGGCGAGGTCGCGGTCCTGGCGGCGACGCTCGGGCGTGCCCTCCTCCGTGTCCTTCTCGAGGAGGTCGGAGATGCGGCGCAGCTTGGTGAGCACCGCCCGACGGGAGGCCTCGGTGGGGTGGGCGGTGAAGACCAGGCGCACGTCGAGCGAGTCGACGGCCTTCTGCAGGCCTTCGGCGCCGAGCTCCTCGTGCACGGCGGCGACGGTGCGGGGCACCCACGACTCCGCGAGCGGGCGCTCCTCCATGGCGCGGACGCGGTAGACCTGCTCCGCGGCGTTGGCGAGGAGGAAGTACTGGGAGAACGCACGGGTCAGCGCGGTCGCCTGCTCGAGGGGCAGGGCTGCGAGGCGCTTCTGCACGTCCTGGGCGCTGGCCTCCGAATCGGCGGACTTCGCGTCCTTGGTCAGCTTGCGGACCTGCTCGACGAGCTCGAGCATCTCCGGGCCGTGCTGATCGGCGAGGGCGCGACCCAGCATGGTCGAGAGACGGCGGACCGTCGCTCGCAGCGGGGCGTCGATGTGGGGGTCATCCCCGACGACGGGGAACTCGCTCGTCAACGTCGGGACGGCGATGGCGTCAGAATGTGGCACGGGGCCTCCTGGGGGTCGGCACGCCGGCAGGCGGCCACCGACCGAGCACGACGACTCCGGAGCGGCCGCGTCGGTGCGGAACGAACGGGCTCAGACTACAGCGACCGCAGCGAGCCTGCCCGCCGGGCCACGAAACGGACGGGGGGCCTCACAGCACGGCACGCAGAAAGTCCTGTGTCCGCTGGTGGGAGGGGTCGGAGAAGATCTTGTCGGGCTCGCCCTCCTCGACGATGCTGCCCTGGTCGAACATCATCACGCGGTCGGAGACGTCGCGCGCGAACTGCATCTCGTGGGTGACGATGAGCATCGAGATGTCGGTCTCCGCAGCGATGTCCTGGAGCACGGCGAGCACCTCCCCCACCTGCTCGGGATCCAGCGCGGAGGTGACCTCGTCCAGCAGCAGCACCTCGGGGTCCATCGCGAGCGCACGGGCGATCGCGACGCGCTGCTGCTGGCCGCCGGAGAGCTGGGAGGGGCGGGCGTCCTTCTTCCACGCCATCCCGACCTTGTCCAGCAGCGCCTCGGCCTTCGCCTCCGCTTCCGCCTTCTTCAGGCCCATGACGTGGATGGGCGCTTCGACGATGTTCTCCATCACGGTCATGTTGGGGAACAGGTTGAAGTGCTGGAACACCATCCCCACCTGCTGGGTGGTGCGGCGGCGCTGACGGTCCGGTACCCGCATCCGCCTGCCGCCGCGCTCCTCGTACTGCAGCGGGTTCCCGCCGAGGTCGATGTACCCGCCGGTGAGCTCCTCGAGCGTCATCACCAGGCGCAGGATCGTGGTCTTCCCCGAGCCGGAGGGGCCGATCAGGGTGACCCGCTCCCCCGTGCCCACGGTGAAGTTCAGATCGTTCAGCACCGTGTTGCCCCCGAAGGACTTCGTCACGTCGCGGAACTCGAGGTGCGGTGTGTTCTCAGGCAAGTTTCTTCTCCAGCCGTCGGATCAGGAGCGAGGTCGGATAGCTGGCGGCCAGGAAGATGAGGCCGGCCAGCGTGATCGCCTCGGTGTAGCGGAAGGTGTCGCCGCCGTAGGTCTGGGCATTGCGCACCATCTCGGGGATGTAGATGACGAAGAAGAACGGAGTCTCCTTGAACATCGAGATCGCGTAGTTGCCCAGCGCCGGCAGGGTGTTGCGGATCGCCTGCGGAACGATCACGGCGCGCCAGGTGCGCGAGCGCGGCAGGGAGAGAGCGGTCGCGGCCTCCCACTGGCCCGTGGGCACCGCGTCGATGCCGGCGCGGTACACCTCGGCCATGTAGGTCGTGTAGTGGATGCCCAGCACCCAGATGCCGATCGCGAGGGTGCTGTCCACGTACGGGGAGAGGACGAGGTTCGCGAAGACGAGCTGGACCACCAGCGGGGTCATGCGCACGAACTCGACCACTCCGGTGACCGGCGCGGAGACGATCGAGGGGGCGCTGCGCCGGATGATCGCGACGATGAGGCCCAGGACCAGCGCGATGAGCGTGCCGAGCACGGTCGCCAGCAGCGTGATCTTGAAGCCGTCGAGCAGTGTGGGGAGGGCGCCGATCGCGTGCTCCCAGCTCCACCAGGAGCTCATGCCAGGCCTCCTTCCGCGGTCTTCCCACCCGGCGGGCGGAAGAGGCTGCGCCAGGCCTCGCGCAGTGCGGGGCCGCGGCCGATGCTGTGCTTGGCCCGGACCTCGAGCGCGTTCATGATCACGACGATCACCCAGGCGATGAGGAAGTAGGCCAGCAGTGCGAAGAGATAGGCGAACCAGGTGCCGGTGCGGTCACGGACCTGCTCGACCTGGAAGAACAGGTCGTACAGGGTGATCGAGCCGACGATCGCGCTGCCCTTGAGCAGCTGGATCCACAGGTTCGACAGCGAGGGGATCATGAGCGCCCAGGCCTGCGGGATGATCACGCGGACCATGCCGCGGGCGGGGCTGATGCTCAGTGCGCTGAGCGCCTCGTACTGGCCCTTGGGCACGGAGTTGATCGAGCCGCGCACCACCTCTGCCGCATAGGCGCCGTAGTTCAGGCCCAGGGCGAGGACGGCGACGAGCAGCGGGTCGAGGCGGAAGCCGAGCGGGTAGGGCAGCTGCGGCAGCACGAAGAACAGCCAGAACAGCTGCACCACGAGCGAGGTCCCGCGGAAGAACTCCACGAAGATCCGTGCCACCCAGCGCACCACAGCAGCCTTCGAGAGCTGCGCTATCCCGAACACGAAGGCGATCAGCAGGGCGAGGAGGGCTCCGAGCACGGTGGCGAGCACCGTGACCCGGACCCCCTCGATGATCTGCGGGGACCGGTCGAGCAGCAGCTGGAAGTTCGGTCCGAGGTCAGCGAAGAAGCCGATCACTCCGTCCATCAGCGCTCCAGCGCTCTGGCGGTCTGGGAGGCCTCTCTCACTGCAGGGAGGAGAGGTCGCCGGAGCAGAGGATCTCCGCGGTCATGTCCGCCGGCGGCAGCTCCTCGGCGGTGAAGCCGAAGTCGCCGACGATGGAGAGGTAGCGGGCCTCGTCGGAGACGATCTCGGCGAGCTTCTCGTTGTAGGCGTCCAGCAGCGAGGTGTCGTCCTTGCGGAAGACGGTGCCGCCTGCGCCGACCTGCTTCACCCCGTCGATCTCGGCGACGAAGCTCTCGGTCACCTCGACGCCGTCCACGGTGTTGTCGGCCAGCCAGTTCAAGGAGATGGCGGTGAGCGCGAAGGCGTCGGCGTTGCCGGCCTTCAGCGCGTCGACGCCGTCCTGCGGGCCGCCCACCTCGATGCTGTCCAGGCCGAGGTCCGTGGCGTAGGTGGACTCGATGGCGCCGGACATGGTCGCGACGGTGAGGCCGGAGTCCACGAACGAATCCATGTTCTCGAGGCCCTCGGGGTTGCCCTCGGGGACCATGAGCGCGGTCGTGTACTGGAACTCGGGCTCGGAGAAGGCGGCCTCGGCGCAGCGCTCGGGAAGGATCGACATGCCAGCGCTGACCGCGTCGAACTGGCGCGAGTTCAGGCCAGGGATGAGCGAGTTCCAGTCGGTGAGCTTGCCCTCGACCTCGTCGATGCCGAGCGAGCCGAAGATCTCGCGGTGCATGGCGACGGTGGCGCCCATGAGCTCTCCGCCGTCCTCGAAGCTGTACGGGGCCTCCCCCGCGAAACCGACGACGATCTTGCCCGCGTCCTGCAGCTGGGAGAGCAGGTCGCTGCCGCCGTCCTCGCCGCCCTCGCCGCCAGTGCTGGTCCGGCTGCAGGCCGCCAGGGACCCGCCCAGGGCGGCGGCGGAGAGCGCCAGGGAGGCGCCTCGGAAGAATGAACGGCGGTTGTGCATGGGTTCCCTCTCGCTGAGCGATCGCTGCCCGACGGGACTGCGCGGGACCACTGAGGACCCCGTTGTCGGACAATATGATCTCCGGATATCGGATTCCGAGCTACCGTACAGAGCCCTGCCGCGCGATCCCCACCCCAGAGCGCTTTCGTTGCAGGGTCGTGATCCGCCGTGACCGTGCTGTGACGTGACTGCGCTGTGACGGCCCCGACGCGCCGTGGAGATGCGCCGAGGGGCGGCGGGGACCGATGATGGAGTCACGCACGCGCGCCGCGCACCAGCCCAGGAGGACATATGCCCCCTCGCCAGGACACCGTCCGGCTCCCGATGATGCAGCCGATCCGTCGGCCCTCGATCATCGACCAGGCCGAGCTCGAGCTGCGCAATGCGATCTATCTCGGCGATCTGCGCCCCGGGGACACGATCCCCGAGGTCCACGTCTCCAAGGAGATGGGCATCTCCCGCTCTTCGCTGCGCGAGGCGTGCCAGCGCCTGGTGCGCGACGGCCTGCTGACCCAGATCCCCGGGCGGGGCCTCTTCGTCACGACGATGGACGCGGCGGCGATGAGCGACTTCATCGACTACCGGCTCGGCATCGAGATGCAGGCCGCCTCGATCGTCGCCGACCGCGTCACCTCGCTGCGCGAGGCTGGAGACGACGACGCGATCGCCGCGGTGCTCGCGCCGCTGCGCGAGCTCGCAGAGCGGACCCGTCGGGCGCTCGAGGCGGAGGAGGTCATCGAGGCCGGCAACGCGGATCTCGAGCTGCACCAGGAGCTCGCCGAGCTCACCTCGAACCGCTTCCTGATCTCCTCGATGCACACGATCGTGCTGCTGACCCGGATGGGCAGCTTCTCCGACCCGCGCGGCTTCGGCGTGCGGGCGGACATCGACCGCGCCCACGAGTCGCTCCTGGACGCGCTCGAGGCCGGGGACGGCTCCCGCGCCCGGCGCGTGCTGCGAGAGACCCTGCAGGAGCTCGCCCAGCGCCTGCGCAGCGGCAAGGAGACGCAGGAGGTCGTGCGCGATCCGGAGCTGCTGGAGTCCGACGGTCCGGAGTGGACTCCGCTGGAGACGCCCGAGGGCGCCTGAGCAGACGCAGGAGAAGGGCCGCCGATCAGATTCGCATCTGATCGGCGGCCCTTCTCCACGGGCGGAGACGAGAGGATTTGAACCTCCGAGGCGGTTTATCACCACCTACTCCCTTAGCAGGGGAGCGCATTCGGCCGCTCTGCCACGTCTCCTGGCGCCCGGCTCTCGCTGGGCACGCCGAGCCAGCATACGGGAGCGCGGCGGGTGCGCCAAAGCGAGGCGGCGCGGTTCACGTCACAGTGCCGCGAACTCGGCGCGCCAGCTCAGAGGCCGAGCTTCTCCTGCAGCAGCGCGATGTGCTTCGGGGTGCCCACGCGGTACTTCACGAAGGTGAGGATCCCGTTCTCGTCGATCGCGAAGGTCGAGCGGATGGTGCCCTGGACGATCTTGCCGTACATGTTCTTCTCGCCCCAGGCGCCGTAGGCGGTCATGACCTCGTGCGACTCGTCGGAGGCGAGGGTGTAGGGCAGGTCCTGCTCGGCGATGAAGCGGTCCAGCTCGGCGACAGGGTCCGGGGAGATGCCGATGACGCGGTAGCCGGCGTCGAGGAACATCTGGTGGTTGTCGCGCAGGTCGCAGGCCTGCTTCGTGCACAGCGAGGTGTTCGCCGCCGGGTAGAACCACAGCAGCGCGGGCGCGCCGCGGAGATCCTCGAGCGAGACCCGGCCGCCACCGGCGGTGGGCAGGTCGAGGGCGGGGGCGGGCTCCCCCACGGCGAGCTTCACGGGCGCGGTGGACATGTTCCTCCTGGTCGGGGTGGTGCGGGACAGGCGCAGCCAGCCTAGCGGCGGTGCGGGCGGCGCCCGAGGTAGGCCTCCCGGAAGCGGCGCTCGGCATGGCGGTCGCCGAGCAGCAGCAGCTGGCCGGGGGCGCTCGGGATCGACTCTGTGCCGTAGCCGAGGGTGCCGTCCTCGTCGAGGACGGCGACGATGTGGCAGCCGGTGCGGCGGTGCACCTCGTCATCGCGCAGCGAGCGGCGCACGAGGGAGGCGGGACGCGGCACGAGGAACAGCTCGTTCCCCTCGGCGACGAGCACGCGGTGGCTGAGCCCGGCGTGGTTCCACAGATCGGTCGCACCGATCGTCGCGTAGGAGAGGACCCCGTCGGCGCCGGCGCGATAGAGCGTGGCGACGTTGCGCTCATAGGTGGCGCGCGCGACGATCTGCAGCTCGGGGCGCAGGCGCCGGCAGAACAGGGTGAGGTAGACGTTGAGGTCATCGTCGCGCGGGGTGACCAGGACCGCTGAGGCGTGCTCGAGGCCAGCGCGGCGCAGGATCCGCTGATCGGCCGCATCGCCCTCGACGACCGCGTAGCTCGCGGTGCCCTCGAGCACCGAGTAGGAGTTCTCCACCCGGCCGGACTCGAGCTCGACGATCGTGTTCGGGACCCCCTCCTCGCTGAGCGCGCGGGAGGCGGATCGGCCCACGCGCCCGCCGCCGAGGATCACGACGGGCTCCTCGGAGCAGCCGACGCTCTGATACTGCGCGTCGTACTCGGCGAGGTCCTCCTGCTTCCCGGCGAGCACGAGCACGGTCCCGTCGGTGATGCGCTGATCAGGGGTCATCGCGCGCAGCCGGCCCTTGCGGAGGATCGCGAGGATCCGCACCCTGGAGCGCTGCTGGGCGATCGCTTCGCCGAGCGTCATGCCCACCAGGCACGTGCCGCGTGCGGCGGCCTCGGCGATGATCGTGTCGCCGATCGTGCCGATCGCGTGATACCTGCCGGTGGAGCCGAGCACGCGCGAGGCCATCTCCCGGCCGAGGACCTGCCCGAGCTCGAGCACGTGGTCGGCGCCAGCGAGATTCAGCACGTCCACGGAGACCGGCTTCGCGGCGGTCACGGCGACGGGCACCTGCGCGGCGGCCTGGCAGACGGTGAAGGCGACGTTCGTGTTCGCGGTGTCGGAGAGGGTGGAGACGACCATGCGGGCGCGGGCGGCGCCGGCATTGCGATAGGTGGCGGCGGAGTCCAGGGGGCCGACGAGCACCTTGCGGCCGAGGTCGTGGAGCTCTCCGGCGAGCGACGCGTCCTCCAGCACTATGACGGCCGGGACCCGGGACCGCTCGGCGCGGGCCACGAACGCCTGGGTCACCGCGTCGGAACCGACGAGGATCACGTGACCGTGGAGGGCGGCCGGGACCCGGCGCGGGGTGCGGGCGGCGCGGCGGCCGTCCACCCAGGGCGTCACCACGTACTGGATGACGAAGAAGGGCATCAGCACCAGCATGTAGACCACGCCGCTGAGCAGCACCCACAGGGAGAACAGCCGGCCCGCATCGGACTCGAAGGTCACGTCGCCGTAGCCGAGCGTGGACATCGTGGTCATGGTCCAGTACACGGAGGTGACCCAGGAGTGCTCGTTGCCGTCCCGGATCATGAGCTGGTGGAAGATGATCGAGTGGACGATCACCATCAGGAGCCCGACACCGAGGATGACGGCGGCGGCCTTCGATCGTCGGGCCACGAGTGGTGCGCGCTCGAGCCGACGGCGCTCCCCCGGCATGCGATCCACGCCCGGCCTCCCTTGTCCGACGGGCCCATGACCGGGCCCGGTCCCTCCGCTGCAGACTAGCCCGAGCAGGCTAGGCCTCGACGCCCGTCGCGGCACTCCTCGCGGCCCCTCGATGAGCGCAGGCTCACCCGTCCACCCCGTGACTGCCCGGGAACTTCTGCGTCCCGTCCGTGACCTCAACCGCTGTACGGCACTGATGTCACGCAGAGGGCTTGAAAGTTCGTTCTGAGGGCAGGGCGGGGCAGGGTAGAACGGGGAAGCAGCGGTCAGCAGGTCGCGGCCGGGCCGGAGGTCCAGGCGTGGGCGACGAGCTCGCGCAGCACGTCGAGGTCGATGTCGGCGAGCTTGCGCACCCAGACGCAGCCCATGCCGCGACGGTTCTTCCCGAGGCGTTCCAGTAGCTCGTCGGAGCGCGGGAATCCCTGAAGTCCGTAGAGCGCGAGCTCGGCCTTGCGCGGGCTGAAGCCCAGCTGGAAGGTGTCGCCCTCGCGCCCGGTGGCGTAGCGGTAGTGCACCACGCCGTAGCCGATCATGCTGGGCCCCCACATCACGGGCTGCTCCCCCGTCGCCGCGCCGAAGATCTCCAGCAGCGTTCCGCCCTCCTCGCGGCGGCGTCCCTCGAGCGAGGAGACGTAGTCCGCAGGGTCCACGGCCGTCGCGGCGGACTTGATGTCGGCGGCGTTCTTCCCGGTCGCGCCCTTGGTGACGCTCGCGCGGCGGGTGTCCGGCGCGGGCGGGCCCTGCATCGTCGCGCCGTGCTCGGCGAGCACAGCCTGGAGGCGGCGCCCGGCGGCGGGGCCCACGCCGTGCAGCTGCGCGAGCTCGGGCCAGGCACGGCCGGCGAGGTCTCCGACGGTGGTGAGGCCTTGTTCGGCGAGGGCGCGGGCGGCGGGACGGCCCACGCCGGGCACGTCGCCGATGACGGTGCTGAGGTCGCTCATAGCGGGAGCGTAGACCAGCACCGACCTGTGGTCAGCCGTTCGCGTCCCCGCCCGGCGCTCGGCCGATCGAGCCGCGGGGCACGAAGCGGGTGGGTAACGCGATGTGCTCAGCCTTCCCACCAGCTTCCCCACCAGCATCCGAGGCACCACCCGCCCGCGCATGCAGCAGATCGATCGCGGTCGCGCCCATGTCGTAGCGCGGCACCTGCACGGTCGCGAGGCCCGGCGCGCTCATCGCGGCGAAGGGGATGTCGTCCCAGCCCACCACGCTGAGCTGGCCGGGGACGTCCACGCCGTAGCCGCGCAGCCGCTCCAGCAGTCCCAGCGCCATCAGGTCGTTGTAGACGAGCACGGCGGTGGCGTCGGTCTGCAGCAGCGGCTCGGCCGCGGCGCGGCCGCCGTCGGCCGTCGGGGCGAAGGAGCCTACTTCCACTGCCTCGAGCCCGGCCTCGGCGCAGTGGCGGCGCAGGATGTCGCGGCGCACCGCGTCG
>DAHVRS010000440.1 GCA_027322375.1 Brachybacterium sp.
TCGCGGCGCTGCCCGTACCGGTCGACACGCCCCTCGCGCTGCTCGTGCCGCGTGGGATTCCAGGCCAGGTCGTAGTGGATGACGGCGTCGAAGCCTTCCTGGAGGTTCACACCTTCGGAAAGGCAGTCCGTGGCCACCAGCACCCGCTGCGCGGGACGAGTCTGCTCCTCGCTCTCCTCATCGGCGGGAGCACCGGAGATCATGCGCTCGATGCGGGCGATGCGCTGCTTCGGCGACAAGGTGCCGGTCACCGAGGCGACTTCGGTCTTCTTGCCCAGCGCCTGTCCCAGGTGCTCGGCGACGTACTCGGCGGTGGGGATGAAACGGCAGAAGACGATCGGGTTGTAGCCGTCCTTGAGCAGCTTCTTCACCAGCTTGGTCAGCTCGCCCAGCTTGGTGTCGGCCGCGCCTTCGAGGGCCTCCGCCTGCTTCGCCATGCGGCGGAGCCGCTGCTGCGGCGCGGTGCCGTCCGCTTCTTCCAGGTCGGCTCCGGGGGCCGCGTCGACGGCCTGGGTGGAGTCGTCGTCGGTGAGGTCCATGACGGCGATGCGGCCCAGCTCGTCCGCCTCGGAGACGCTCTTGGCGTCCAGGTTGGCGGCGCGGGTGCGGAGGGTCTGCGCGGCGGCGCGGGGCGAGGACGCGAGAGAACGCAGCAGCGCGAGCGCCGACCACCAGCGGACGCGTTGCCGGACGACGCCGTCGCTTTCATCGAGGGCCTGCTCACGGGCATAGTCCAGGACCGCCGTGAACAGCTTCCGATACTCCTCGGACAGCTTGTAGGAGACCTCCTTGCTCTCCCGGTCCTTGGGGAACGGCGTCTCCTCACCGATGTAGTTGCGGATGTCCGCGCGGCGCCGCTGGACGAAGTGCCGGGCCAGGCGGCGGCGACCCGCATCCGTGTCCAGCGGGATGGTCGCCAGCTCAGGGTCGAGAAGGCCGAGGAGGTCGCGGAACGCCTCGTCCTTGCCGCTGTGCGGCGTCGCGGTCACCAGGAGGAGGTGCCGGGAGACGTCCGCGGCGATCTTGCTGACGAGCTCGTGGCGGAGCTGGCGGCCGTCACGGGACCCGGCCGAGCCGGCCGCGACGCAGGTGTGGGCTTCGTCGACGATCACCATGTCCGGGCAGTGCCGGATGAACTCGTCGCGGTGCTTCGGGTTCTTGATGTAGTCGGTGGAGACGATGACGTTCGGGTGCCGCTGGAACAGCGACTCGCCGATGTCGAGAGAACGCTCCAGCCGCGGCACGGTGGAGGCGAGCACGAGCTCGGCGTCGATGCCGAACTTGTCGCGCAGCTCTTCCTGCCACTGCTCGGCCAGTGCCGGACTGCACAGCACCGCCAGCCCTGACGCCTCGCCCTGCGCCAGCAATTCGGCGGCGATGAGTCCCGATTCGATCGTTTTGCCGATACCGCCGTCGTCTGCGATGAGCAGCCGGACGGTCTCCTGGCGCAACGCCATCAGCAACGGCACGAACTGGTAGGAGCGCGGGTCGACGGCCAGCTGGGCGAGCGAGCGGAAAGGCCCGGCGCCCGAGCGGAAACCGATGCGCAACGCGGACCGCAACAGGCCGGCCGAGCTCTGGTCGCCCAAGTCGTCCGGAGTGGGCGGAGGGAAGCTCGCCATCTCGACCTTCTCCAGCGCGGGAAGCACGCCGACGAGGTCGTCCTGCGCGCCGCCGAGGGGACGCAGCACCAGCAGTTCGGCGTCCGAACCGGGTTGCACTACCCATTCGCGGCCACGCGCCCGAACCAATACACCTGGGGCAAACTGGGCGGCCTCTGGCGCGTTGATGCTCATGTTGGGGGTCCTTTCAGGGGGTGCCGGGCCGCTTACTCGTCGCCGGGGCCGAAGATGCTTCGATTGGCCGCGACCGTGGCTTGCCAGTCGCCGTCGTGGCGGAACCTGATCACATGCCAGCCGGCATCGATCAGCCGCTCCTCGGCCTCCTCGTCACGGGTGCTGACGTGCTCGTCGTCATGGGCTGGGCCGTCGACGAACACGGCGACCTGGGCCTGACCGGGTAGTCGATACACGTAGTCGGGCTGCGCGAGCGCCTCGGTGACGAGGACCTGCTGCTCGGTCGGGAGCCGGTACCCGCGCTCCTTGAGCCACGTGATCAGCTCGCCCTCCAGGCTGCTTCCGGCCTTCTCGATCAGCACCTCGGGCTGCTCGTCCCGTTCGACCTTGCTCTGCGCGAGGCGGAGCAGCAGTTCGCGGACGGCGTGGCGGTCGATCATGTGGTGGAGCAGCTGGTTGCTGAAGGACAGCAGGCAGTCGTAGCAGCCCTTCTCGCAGCGGTTCTCCGGCCGCGGCCCTCCGAGGTCGTTCCCGGTGTCCGGGTCGAAGTGG
>DAHVRS010000448.1 GCA_027322375.1 Brachybacterium sp.
GCCGCGCGCCCTAAGATCGCCGACTACCCCTTCACCACCCTCGTGCCGAACCTGGGCGTGGTCGAGGCGGGCGAGCACCGGTACACCGTCGCCGACGTGCCCGGCCTGATCCCCGGCGCGAGCCAGGGCAAGGGCCTGGGCCTGGACTTCCTGCGCCACATCGAGCGCTGCCACGTCCTCGTGCACGTCCTGGACGCCGCCTCGCTCGAGAGCGACCGCGACCCCCTCAAGGACCTCGAGACGATCGAGGGCGAGCTCGCCGCCTACGCGACCGGGCTCGACGAGGAGACCGAGGGGCGCATCCCCCTCATGGAGCGGCCCACCGTCGTGGTGCTGAACAAGACCGACCTGCCCGACGGCGCGGATATGGCGGACATGGTCCGTGCCCAGCTCGCCGAGCGCGGCACCCCGGTGCTCGACGTCTCCGCCGTCTCCCACAAGGGACTGCGCGAGCTGAAGTTCCTCCTCGCCGAGCTCGTGGAGCAGGCGCGCGCCGCGCTGCCGGAGCCGGAGCCCGCCCCGATCGTCCTCACGCCCCGCTCCCGCACGCCGAAGGACGAGGTCGAGGTGGTCACCGAGCAGTACGAGGGCCACACCGCCTTCCGGGTCCACGGCGACAAGCCGGTGCGCTGGGTGCGCCAGACCGACTTCACCAATGACGAGGCCGTCGGCTTCCTCGCCGACCGCCTCGCGAAGCTCGGCGTCGAGGACAAGCTGTATGCGGCCGGGGCCGTCGCCGGCTCCACCGTGCTCATCGGCCCCGGGGATGACGCGGTCGTCTTCGACTGGGAGCCGACGATGGTGGGCGGCGCCGAGCTGCTGGGCCGCCGCGGCACCGACGAGCGCTTCGAGGACCACAGCCGTCCCACCCGCGAGCAGAAGCGGGAGGAGCAGAAGGCCCGCACCGCCGCCCGCATGGGGCGTCTGGCGGCCATGGAGGCCGAGCGGAAGACCGGGCACTGGACCGACCCCGCCAGCGACTCGGACAGCGCACGGTGAGCGTCGCGGAACTGCGCCAGCCCGCCCGGCTCGGCACCCGCGCCGAGCTGCTCGGTGCCCGGCGGATCGTCGTGAAGATCGGCTCCACGAGCCTCACCGATGAACGGGGACAGCTCGACCAGGCCCGGCTCGATGAGGTCGCGGAGGTCGCGGCCCAGCTCGCCGCGCGCGGGACCGAGCTCGTCCTCGTCTCCTCCGGCGCGATCGCGGCCGCGCTCGGGCCGCTGGGCCTGCCTGAACGGCCCAGCGCCGTCGACCTGCAGCAGGCGGCGGCGAGCGTGGGCCAGGCCCTGCTCGCGACCTCCTGGTCCCAGGCCTTCGCCGCGCACGGCCGGATCACCGGACAGGTGCTCCTCACCGAGAACGACGTCATCAGCCGGCAGACCTACCGCAACGTGCGCAGCGCCCTTGAGGCCCTGCTCGCGCTCGGCACCGTGCCGGTGGTCAACGAGAACGACACCACCGCCACCCACGAGATCCGCTTCGGCGACAACGACCGTCTTGCGGCACTGGTCGCCCAGCTCCTCGGCGCGGACGCGCTCATCCTGCTCACCGACGTCGACGCCCTCTACACGGCCCCGCCGCGTGAGCCCGGCGCCGAGCGGATCGGGGAGGTCGCGGACGTCGCGCGGCTCGCCGGGGTGAGCATCGGCTCGGTCGGCTCGAAGGTCGGCACCGGCGGCATGGTCACCAAGCTCTCCGCCGCCCAGCTCGCCTCCACGACCGGCACCGCCGCGCTCATGACCTCCGCAGACAACTTCGCCGCCGCTGTCGCGGGGGAGGATGTGGGCACCTTCTTCCCCGCCCATCACGGCAGGCGCCGCTCGCGCCTGGTCTGGCTGCGCTTCGCAACGCGCGGCGCCGGCACCCTCCATCTCGACGAGGGCGCGGCCGGGGCCGTGCGCACCCGGCGCCGCTCCCTGCTCGCCGTCGGCGTCACCCGCGTGGAGGGCACCTTCCCCGCCGGGGTCCCCGTCGACGTCGCCGACGCCGAGGGCACGATCATCGCGCGCGGACTGACGTCCTTCTCGAGCGACGAGCTGCGCGCCATGGCCGGGCGCGGCACCGACGAGGCGCGCGAGGAGCTGGGGGAGCGGTTCCGCCGCCCCGCCATCCACCGCGACCAGCTGGTGGTCCTCTGAGGCGTGCCTGCGACCTGCGACGTATCCTGAGGTCATGACCGCTATCGAGGAGATCGTCGACGTCGAGAGGGCCGTCCTGGACGCCGCCCGTGCCGCCCGCGAGGCCCAGCCCGCGCTCGCCCGCCTGCCGCGCGGCCGCAAGGACGCGGTGCTGCTCGCGATGGCCGAGGCGCTCGTCGACCGTGCCGAGGAGGTCGTCGCCGCGAACGCGCGCGACCTCGAAGCCGCCGATGAGGCCGGGATCGCCGCGGGCCTGCGCGACCGGCTGAGGCTCGATGCGGACCGGATGGCCGCGATCGCGCAGCAGCTGCGCGACGCCGCCGCCCTGCCCGACCCCGTCGGCGAGGTGATCCGCGGCAACGTGCTCGCCAACGGTCTCGAGCTGCGCGAGGTCCGGGTCCCGATGGGCGTGATCGGCATGGTCTACGAGGCCCGCCCCAACGTCACCGTGGACGCCGCCGGGCTCGCCCTGAAGGCCGGCAGCGCCGTGGTGCTGCGCGGCGGCTCCGCCGCCCTCCACTCGAACACCGCCCTCATCGCGGTGCTGCGCTCCGTCCTCGCCGAGCACGACCTGCCCGAGGACCTCATCGTCGGCATCGACGCGCACGGCCGCGAGGGCGTGGACGTGCTCATGGGCGCCCGCGGCCTCGTGGACGTGCTCATCCCGCGCGGAGGGGCCGGGCTCATCCGCCGCGTCGTCGAGAACGCGCAGGTCCCCGTCATCGAGACCGGCACCGGCACCACCCACACCCTCGTCGACGCGAGCGCGGACCTTGACCAGGCCGTCGAGATCGTCATGAACTCGAAGACCCAGCGGATCGGGGTGTGCAACGCCCTGGAGACGCTGCTGGTCCACCAGGACATCGCCGCGGAGGCGCTGCCCAGGCTCGCCGTCCCGCTCGCGGAGGCAGGGGTGCGCCTGCACGTCGACGAGCGCGCTGCCGCCCTGCTGCCCGAGGGGATCTCCTCCGTGCCCGCCACCGAGGAGGACTGGGACGCGGAGTATCTCGACCTCGATCTCGCCGTCGCCGTGGTCGATGACCTCGATG
>DAHVRS010000453.1 GCA_027322375.1 Brachybacterium sp.
CGGCGGCCCGCTCGAGGACGCTACCGCCCACGACTTCCCGGGCCTCGGCACGCGTGAGCAGCTCGCGATCCTGCCCCGCACCTATCTCGAGGCCGATGAGCACGACCATCTGCGCCTCTCCGCCCGGCGCTACGCCGAGCAGCTCGCCGAGGCCGGCGTCGAGGTCGAGTACGTGGTGCGCCGCGGCGTCACCCACGGCCACCTCAACAAGGTGGGCCTGGCCGAAGCCGCACAGTCCTTCGAGAAGCTCGCCGCGCTCGTCGGCGAGCTCTGACGACCGCCCCCTTCCCCGGAGGACGACGATGTCTCTCACGCAGCCCACCCCTCAGTCCCGCACTCCCCGCAGCTGGCCTCTGTTCAGCCGCCGCCGCGCCCTCGGCGCCGTCCCGCTCCTCGCCCTCACCGGCACCGCGCTCGTCGCGTGCAACCCCGCGGCGAGCACCCGCCGCGAGGACGCGAAGGGCCTGCGCTTCTCCTGGTGGGGCAACGCCGAACGGCAGGCCACGACCGAGGAGATCATCGACCTCTTCGAGACGGCGCACCCCGATATCCCCGTCGCGACCGAGCCGGGCGACATCGCTGGCTACTGGGACAAGCTGAACACCGCGGTCGCCGCCGGAGACGAGCCCGACGTCATCACCATGGGTGGCGCTTACCCCGCCGAGTACGCGCAGCGCGGCCTCCTGCTGGACCTCGGCACCGTCTCCGAGCAGCTCGACCTCAGCGTCTTCGACGAGTCGGCGCTCTCGCCCGGCACCGTCGACGGCACCGTCGTCGCGGTCCCCACCGGCATCAACGCCCCCGCGATGATCATGAACCCCGCCGTGCTCGAGGCCGCCGGCATCACCCCGCCGGACACCGACACCTGGACCTGGCAGGACTACATCGACATCTGCGCCGCCGTCACCGAGGCGAGCCCCGAGGGGACCTACGGCTCCGGCCCCACCCTCACCCACGACTCCCTCGACCTCTGGGCCCGCCAGCACGGCCAGAACCTCTACACCGAGGACGGTCAGCTGGGTCTCGAGGTCGGGACCGTGGAGAGCTTCTTCCAGCTCGCGAAGGACCTTGTGGACAGCGGCGCCGCACCGAGCGCGGATCGTCTGGTCGAGCTCACCGACGTCTCGACCGAGCAGACCCTCATGGGCACCGGGCAGGCCGCGTTCACCGCCACCTGGTCCAGCTCCCTGACCCCGCTGAGCGATGCGGCAGGCGAGAAGCTGCAGCTCGTTCCGCTGCCGGGGGAGAGCGAGGAGCCCGGAGCCTGGCTGCAGCCCTCGCAGATGTTCACGATCTCGGCCCGCACCGCCTCCCCCGAGGACGCCGCGCTCCTGGTGAGCTTCCTGCTCACCGACCCGGAAGCCGGGCGCCTCGTCCTCACCGACCGTGGCGTCCCCGCCGTCGCCGCCCAGCGCGAGGCGATCCTCCCCGAGCTCTCCGAGACCGCGCAGGCCGAGGTCGCCTACATCGATGACCTCTCCGCCCGCGAGCTCAAGCCCACGTGGATCGGCCCGGCCGGCTCCACCGCGATCGAGGAGATCACCCCGCGCCAGCAGCAGGAGGTCCTCTTCGGGCGCGCCACCCCCGCCGAGGCCGCCGCGGCCTGGTTCGAGGAGGCGAGCGCGGCGATCACCG
>DAHVRS010000485.1 GCA_027322375.1 Brachybacterium sp.
CCGGCTGGGAGGCGACCCAGCCGCTGTCCGGCACGCGCTTCATCACGCGCGAGACCTGGGAGGCGTGCCAGCCGCTCGCCCCCGGCTGGGGTGTGGAGACGTCCCTGACGATCGACGCGCTCACCGCCGGGTTCTGGGTCAAGGAGATCCCCGCCGACCTGCACCACCGCGCGACCGGCAAGGACCTGCGCGGCCAGCTCCACCGCGCCGCCCAGCTGCGCGATGTGGTCCGGGCGCTCGCCCGCACCCGCCACCTCGCCGCGGAACCGCCGTCGTCCCCGTCGCCGGAGCCCGTGCCCGAGGACGAGGTGCAGAAGGCGCCTCTGCCGGCCGGGGACGACGACCACGATGAGGCGAAGGTCTGGACCGTCGTGCCCGAACCGTCGGCCGACGCCGCCGCCGAGACGGCCGAGCGCCGCCGCGCGACCCTCGCCGATCTGCCCGTGGACGGCGAGTTCAGCGATGCGGAGACGCGGGCCCTGGGCGATGTGGACATCGATGAGCTCGACACCCAGCTGCGGGACCTCGGGGTTGACGGCGGCTTCGCGCCTGACGACATCGTCTACCTCGCCAGCATCGACCTGCCCACGCTCGCCGAGCGGCTGCGCACCGCCCCGGTCGAAGGAGCGTTCACCGCGCAGAACGCGGTGATCATCGCGTCCCATCTCGACTCGGGCGAGCCGGAGATCCCGGCGCAGCTCGCGCTGCCGCTGAGCCCCGAGGAGTACACCTCCCTCGTGGTCCACGCCGCGGTGGAGGCGGAGAACTCCTGATCAGCTGATCACTCGGGGTCCGGCAGCACGGCCGGCAGGTGCGCGAGCCAGATCCCGAGCATCGCGGCGACCAGCACCGGACCGGTGTCGTTGACGGCGTATCCCAGCCACGCCCCGACCACGAGCGCGATCCGCACCTGGTGGGCGACGGGATGCGCCGCATCGAGCGCGGCGAGCCGGCGCGAGCGCAGTCGCCGCGGGGCGAGGATCGCGACCGAGGCGATGACGGCGAGGACCAGCACGAGGGCGAGCGCCCAGTACCCGGTCGCCATCTGGATGTTCTGCGCGAGCTTCCGCACCACCACGGCGACCAGCTCACCGCCCAGCAGCTCATCGATGAAGCGGCCCAGATGGGTGCGATCCTCCGGAGGGCGCAGCCAGTCCAGGAAGGACACACCGAGCACTGCCGCGGCCCCTCCAGCGCCCAGCAGCACCAGGTGCCACAGCCGCGGCCGGATCCCGGAGACCAGCAGGGCCAGCAGCCCGAAGGCGGGGATGGTGGCGAGCATCGAGCCGAAGTCCGCGCCCATCGACGGGGCCACGCACACCGCCGCGACCGCGCCGCCTGCGCCGACGGTCCACAGCACCCGTGCGCGCGGGCTGCGCACGTGCATGAACAGGCACAGCAACGCCATCAGCGCCGCGGCGAGCACCATCCCGAACAGGTGGTTCGAGAGGCCGTAGAAGCGCCCGCCGGAGATCGGCTGCGCCCCGAGCGGGGAGGAGAGCTGCAGGCGGGAACCGAACGCGGACTCGGCGAGGATGATCCCTGCGATGAGCGCCGCGGAGACGCCCACGGGACCGAAGCGGCTCCTGCGCCAGGGCCCGGCGAGCACAAGCACGCTCAGCAGCGCGGAGCCCGCCCACACCACGCCGGTCAGCGCGAGCGCGGGGTGGTCAGCCCGCCACCACGGCACGAGCGAGGCGCACAGCCCCACCGGCAGGGCGAGCGGCGCGATCGCGGCGAGCGCCCGGCCCGCGGCGGCGAGCCGCGCACGGCGCGCGAGGGCCGGGACCAGCACGAGCACGAGGCCGATCACGCCGAGCGCGAGCCAGGAGCCGAGCGCCGGCAGGGTCGCGGCGTCCACGAGCCGCGCCGCCTCGGAGCGGTCCCACGCGAGCTGCTGCGGGTCCGCGTGCTCGACGCCGCGGAAGGGCTGTCCGGGGATGAGCCCCTCGGGCTGCGCGTCATGGGAGGAGAGGACCGTGGCGAGCACATCGGTGAGCACCACGACGCCGGTCTGCTTCGTCGCACCGCTGGTCAGCGCCTCGCCGGGCAGGGCGGTGTCCATCGCGACCTGCAGGCCGACGGTGCGGGAGGCGACCGCGCCGGTGCGCTCCACCTCCGCCGGATCCTCGGGATCGGTCGCGGCGACGGAGACGAGCAGGGTGCGCGGCAGGTCCGCGGCCTCGCAGCCGCCGAGCTTGTCGAGGACCGCGGCGACGGTGTCGTCCAGCGCCGTGAGCGCCTCCTCGCGGGAGGGATCGTCGTAGTCGGGGAGGGAACCGATATCGGCGAGGACGATCACGCCGTCCTCGAGACCTGCGGCGATATCTCCCGGCTCCGATGCCTCGACCGTCGGGACCGGCAGCTGCTCCCACTGATCCGTGGGCGGAGTGGGGATGCCGCTGGTGCGCGGAGCCTCCTCGGCGAGGCCCCGGTAGCCGGTGCGCAGCGTCTCCATGCCCTGCCGCTGCGTGGAGACGACGGTGGCGGAGGTGGTGTTCATGGCGCCCACGCCGGACCGGTCCGCGAGGCACTGCAGCGCCGGGGTGGTCTCCGGATCGATGTCCTCCCAGGTCAGGCCCGCGGTCGCGAGGACCAGGCGCACCGGCGCATCGGCCTCCTCCGGGGCGTCGGCGTGCGCGGCGGTGGTCGGCGCGAGCAGCAGCGCACCGAGCAGCGCGAGCAGCAGGGCGCGGAGGGGGCGGGGGAGGGGGCGAGCGAGCACGTCCCGATGCTACGGGG
>DAHVRS010000532.1 GCA_027322375.1 Brachybacterium sp.
CCACTGCTGATACCACCTACGCAGAGGACGCCCCGGCGGCCCGCAGCGCCCGCACCGCGGACACCTCGCCCGCCCTGCCCATCCTCGCCGTCGACCTGGTCACGGCCCCGTCGCTGCTGGGCTCCCTCGCCGAGCTCGCCCGCGGGCTCGAGGACGCCGGGATTGGCGCGCTCACCCTCTCCGACGGTGGCCTGCACCCGATCCACGTCGCTTCGCATCTCGCGCCGCTGACGCGCACGGTGGGGCTCCTGCCCCGCACGGACGCGATCTACGTCGAACCGTTCCACCTGGCCACGCAGCTGATGAGCCTGGACCACCTCAGCCACGGCCGTGCCGGCTGGCTGCTGCAGGCGGAGACCGACCCGTCGGCCCCTGCTGCGGTGGGCCGAGAGGTGCTGGGCCTGGAGGCCACCGCCCGGGAGGCGGCCGACGTCCTCGCCGCCGCCCGTGCCCTCTGGGACACGTGGGCGCCGGACGCCGTGGTGCGCGACACCGGGCGCGGCGTGTACGTGGACGCCTCGCGCCTGCAGTACGCAGACGTCGAGGCGGAGACCTTCTCCGTGCGCGGCCCCGCGATCACGCCCCGCTCCCCGCAGGGCCTGCTGCCGGTGCTCGTCGCGGACATCGACCGCCCCGCCGTGGGCGAGGAGGTCGCGAGCGGCCTCGCCGATGGGCGGGTCCTCGACCTCGACGTCACCTCCGGTGCCGCGCCGCGCGCCCTCGGGGCGCAGATAGCGGAGGCCCTCGAGGAGGGGCCGACGGGCGAGGGCGACCGGGTGCGGCTCGTGCGCCTGGTGGGCCTGGACCTCGAGGCCGACCCGCTGGGCACCGTGGGCCGTCTCGCGGCCGAGCTGCGTGCCCGCGACCTCGTCGCCCCGACGCCGAACCCGCGCCGCACGCTGCGGGCACAGCTGGGCCTCGCCCCCGCCCCCTTCCAGATCGATCCCGCCCGGCGCGCCGACCGCGCCCGCTTCACCCGCGAGGAGTCCGCATGACCGCCCCGACCTCCACCTCGCCCGCCGCGACCGGCGCGCCTCTGTCCGCGGAGGCGGCCGCGCTCACGACCGGCCCCGCCGAGCATCCGCTGCACCCCGCGCACACTCCCACCGGGCAGCTGTCCTTCGGTGTGTTCTTCCAGGGCGTGAACTCCTCCACCATCTGGCGCTTGCCCGAGAGCGGCGACCAGGTCGCGTGGGAGTCCTTCGAGTCCCTGATCCGCACCGCCGAGCGCGGCGTGTTCTCCGCCTTCTTCCTCGGGGAGGGGCTGCGGCTGCGCGAGCATCGCGGCGTCCCCTTCGAGCTCGACGTGGCCGGGCGCCCCGACGCGCAGACCCTGCTCGCCGCGCTCGCCGCGGTGACGGAGAACATCGGCCTGGTCGCTACGCAGAACACCACCTACAACGACCCCGTCGACCTGGCCCGCCGCCTGCAGACCCTCGACCTGCTCTCCGGGGGCCGCGCCGGCTGGAACATCGTCACCACCGACAACGCCTGGACCGGGGAGAACTTCCGCCGCGGCGGCTACCTCGACCACGCCGACCGCTACACCCACGCGGAGGCGTTCGTGCAGGTCGCCGAGCAGTTCTGGCGCGGCGAGCAGATCTCCCACGACGGCGCCCACTACACGGTGCGCGCCCAGGGCGATCTGCCCCGTTCCGCACAGGGCCAGCCCGTGCTGTTCCAGGCCGGGGCCTCCCCCGCCGGGCAGGACTTCGCCGCCCGCACGGCCGACGTCATCTTCTCCCCGCACGGCACCCTCGCCGCGGCCGTCGAGTTCCGGCGCAGCATCGTCGAGCGGACCGTCGCCGCGGGCCGCGACGCCGGCTCCGTGAAGATCCTCCCGGGCGCCGAGATCATCCTCGCCCCCACCGAGGCGGAGGCCGAGGAGAAGGTGCGCTGGGTGCGCGACCTGCAGATCGGCCCCGAGCAGGCGATCGCCCTGCTCGAGCAGTACTGGGGCCGGGACCTCTCCGAGTTCGACCCGGACGGCCCCCTGCCCGACGTCCCGCCGGAGGTGGTCGAGTCCGGCGTCACCCGCGGCGCCGGCTTCCAGTTCGCGAAGGCCGAGGAACTCACCCGCACCTGGCGCGAGGAGGCGGCCGCGAAGGGCCAGTCGATCCTCGAGTTCGCCCGTGCCAGGTCCGGGGCGCGCCGCGGCGAGTTCACCGGCAGCTACGACCAGGTCGCGGACCGGCTCGTGGAGTTCGCACGGCTCGGCGCGATCGACGGCCTGAACATCACGCCGTGGCTCATCCCCTCCGGGCTCGACGACATCGTGGACCACCTCATCCCGCGCCTGCAGGAGCGGGGCGTCTACCCCA
>DAHVRS010000548.1 GCA_027322375.1 Brachybacterium sp.
CGGGGCCCGGCTGCCTGGGGCGGTGGGATGCGTGAGGGTGCGGCAACCGCAGGCGGCACGTAGCTCAGCTGACGAGCCGCTCGAGGCGCGAGCGCGTCGGCCGACGGGGAATGCCGGCAGCGTCGCCGTGGTTGGCGATGAGGTGACAATGGAGACCAGCGGGATACCCGCCCCGCTCTCGGTGCTCGATCTCGCCCCGGTCTCCTCCGGCTCCTCGCCGGCCGACGCGCTCGCCCACAGCATCGAGCTCGCCCGGGTCGCCGAGCGGCTAGGCTACCGGCGCTTTTGGGTTGCCGAGCACCACAACATGGTCGGCGTAGCGAGTTCCTCGCCGCCAGTCCTGCTCGCCCACATCGCCTCGCGGACCACCTCGATCCGGCTCGGTTCGGGAGGCGTCATGCTCCCGAACCACGCGTCTTTGACGATTGCTGAGCAATTCGGCATGCTCGAGGCACTGCATCCGGGCCGCATCGACCTGGGTCTCGGCCGGGCACCGGGAACCGACCTCCCGACAGTTCGCGCACTACGGCGCCACCTGCCGACGGCAACCAGCGACGAGTTCCCCCGCCAGATCGGGGAGCTGCTCGGGTTCTTCGGAGCCGGCTTTCCACCTGAACACCCCTACGCCACGATCACCGCTGTCCCGGCGCACGGTTACCAGCCCGCGCTATGGATCCTCGGCTCGAGCGATTACGGCGCCAAGCTTGCCGGCCTCTTCGGCCTTCCGTTCGCCTTCGCTCACCACTTCGCCCCCGAGAACCTGCATCTCGCCCTGGAGCGCTATCGCGACAACTTCCGCCCCTCCTCCGCTCTGGAGGCGCCCTACGCAATGGTCACCACCGCTGCGCTCGTCGCGCCGAGCGACGAGGAGGCGGACTGGCTGGCCGGGCCGGCACGCCTCAACGTGCTGCGGATCCGCACCAACCGGCGCGACGTTCTGGCCAGCCCGGAGGAGGCGGCCGCATACCGCTACTCGCCGGAGGAGAAGCTGGCGGTGCGCCAGTGGACTGCCTCGCACTTCGTCGGCTCTCCGAGTACGGTCCGTCATGGACTCGCACGCCTCGTTAAAGAGACCGAGGCGAACGAGATCATGGTCTCGACCTCCGCGCACGCCTTCGCCGACCGCTGCCGCTCGCTCGAACTGCTGAGCGGTTTTCCAGCGGAGCGCCGCTGAGTGACCGCCCTGGGGTAGTGCAATTACCGACGCGGCGGCAGGTTCGTGGGAACAACGCGACAAGGCGCGATTTCCTCATTTTGCGGGCGGAAGCCGATCCCACGGCACGGCATGCGGGAAACCCACGCGTGATGTGTCGGGCACCAGCCGAAGGTCGTTTGCAGCGGGGGTAGCGTTTGCGTATTCACTGTCCATGAGGTTGGAACCATGTCCGATCCGGAGGAGCTCGTGGACGTCGAGCGCTCCAACAACTACGCCGCAGTTGTCGGCGAGCGGCTGCGCGCCGTTCGCCGACAGCACCAGCTCTCGCTCCAGGCGGTCGCCGCCGCGTCCGGTCAGGAATTCCGGGCCTCCGCGCTCGGCGCGTACGAGCGGGGCGAGCGCGCGATCTCGGTTCCCCGCCTGCAGCGGCTCGCCCGCCTCTACGAGGTGCCAGTCGAGGAACTGCTCCCACCGCCCGAGCCGTCGGCAGCCGAGCCCAGGGCCGCGCTCGGGCGTGGCGGCTCCGTCACGATCGACTTAGCGATGCTCGC
>DAHVRS010000004.1 GCA_027322375.1 Brachybacterium sp.
AAGAACACGATCGTCGCGACCGCCCACAGCAGCAGGGCGGCCGAGGCCAGCGTGGTCAGGGCCCGGCGGGCGGCGAGGGCAGGGGTCGTGGTCATCTCAGAGTCCGTCCCGGAGCAGGTAGGCGTCGTGGAGGACGGGCTCGCCCTCGCTGGGCTCGATCCAGATCCCCTCGACCAGGTCGGAGCGGATCGCGAGCCGGGTCTGGATCGGGTAGAGCGGGATGTGCCAGGCCTGGTCGGTCAGCAGCTGCTGCGCCTGGGAGTACAGCTCCTGCTGCCGCGCCGGGTCGGTGGTCGCGGCGGCGTCGAGCAGGGTCTGATCCAGCTCCTCGTCGAAGGCGTAGGAGACGTTCTGGCCGTTGTCGATCTCGAAGGTCTCCTGCGAGAACTTGATGTACATGACCCCGGCGGTGGGGCTGTTCCAGTAACCGGCACGGATGTCGAAGGCGGTGGGGTCGCGGCGGATCGCAGTGAGGGTGGCGGCATCGACCGGGAGCAGACGGATCTCCACCCCGACCCGGCGCTGCATGGCCTGGAAGTTCTGCAGGATCGTGAGGTCGGCGGGAGGCGTCTCCCCCGGGTCGGAGGCGTAGGGCAGGCGCAGGCTGAGGCGCTGCCCGTCCCGGGTGCGGTAGCCGTCCTCGTCGCGGCCGGTCCAGCCCGCCTGGTCAAGCAGGTCGTTCGCGCGCTGCTCGTCGTATGGGTAGGGCTGGTGGAAGGTCTCGTCGTAGAAGGGGGTGCCGGTCGAGATCGCGTTGCCCTCGTAGGGGAACACGCCCGCGTAGGCGCTGTGGACCATGCCGGGAGCGTCGGCCGCGTGGACGAGGGCGCGGCGCACCCGCCGGTCCGAGAGCGCGGGATGGGTGGTGTTGAGGTCCAGCGCGTAGGGGACGCAGGAGTGCACGAAGTCCTGGGTCGTGATGCGCTCGTCGGCCGTGGCGGTGGGCACCGACTCCGGCGGCAGGTTGAAGATCGCGTGGACCGCGCCGGAGCGCAGTGCCCCGAAGCGGGCGGTGTTGTCCTTGAGGAAGCGCCAGGTGAGGCGGCGAACGTAGGCGGGGCCCTGGTGCTGTGCGTCGGCCGGGGCGGAGGTGTAGTCGTCGTTGCGCTCGAGGATCACCTCCTGGTTGCGCCGCCATTCGACGACCTTGAACGGCCCGGTCCCCACCGGCAGCGCGCAGTTCTCGGTGAGCCCGCGCGCCATCGCCGCCGGCGACTCGATGCCGAAGAAGGCCTGGGCGAGGACGGTGAGCAGCGGCGAGTAGGGGCGCTTGAGCGTCACCCGCACTACGTGCTCGGACAGCGACTCGGCGGAGACGAAGTACGGGGAGAGGTAGAGCAGCGCGGTGGAGGACTGGGTGTCCGGGTCCATGATCTGCTCGAAGTTCGCGACCACCGCGTCCGCATCCAGCACCTCCCCGTCGTGGAAGCGCACGCCCTGCTTGAGGGTGAAGTCGTAGACGAGCCCGTCCTCGGAGATCTCCCACGACTCCGCGAGCCAGGGCACGACGCTGCCGTCGGGCCGCATCGACACCAGCGAGTCGAGGTATTGGCGGGCGATGTAGGTCTGGGGCATGTCGCCGCTGTTGTGCGGGTCCAGGCAGGTGGGCTCGCGGTCGGTGGCGAAGATCAGCTCGCCGCCCTCGCGGGTGCCGGGCGGCAGCTCCGCGGCGGGGGCGGGGCTGCCGCAGGCGGCCAGGACGGAGCCCGCTCCGGCGGCGGCGAGGCCGGTCATGACGGTGCGTCGGCGCATGGAGGCTCCTTCGGGTCGTGGGATGGGTGGTCGATGGGCTGGCGCGGGCCCGACGGCTGGGGCCGACGGATGGGCCCGACAGAAGGGCCGTTAAGCGGGTCCGGCGAGCACCGAACATCGGGAACACTAAGCACCCTCCAAAGCTCGGCCTACGACCGTGACGGGCCGAGAACGATCGTGACGGCGCTGCACGCCATGTGTCGCCGCGCGTTGTTCGAGCGCCATGCGCCGCCATGCGCCGCCACGGGGAGCCATCGAAGGTGCGCGGGCGGGCCCGGCGCGGGAGGGTGCGGACACCGCACCTCCCGCGCAGCGCCGGACCGGCACCCCGCCCCCTGCCCCTCGACTGCCGACCGGCACCGACCCCGACTCCCGATTGGACGCGCCATGGCCCCGAAGCCCCTGATCCTGAACCTCTTCGAGATGAACTGCGTCGGCCACATCACGCACGGCCTGTGGCGCCTGCCGGGGAACAACCGCCACCGCTACACCGACCTGGACTACTGGACGGAGCTCGCGAAGATCGCAGAGGACGGCGGATTCACCGCGATCTTCATCGCGGACGTGGTGGGGGCGTATGACGTCTACGGCGGCTCGGCGGAGACCGCGCTGCGCGAGGGGCTGCAGATCCCGAACAACGACCCGATGCTCGTGGTCCCCGCGATGGCGGCCGTGACCGAGCGGCTCGGCTTCGGGATCACCTTCTCCACCAGCTACGAGCCGCCGTTCGCCTTCGCGCGGCGCATGTCCACCCTCGACCACCTCACCAAGGGCCGCGTGGGCTGGAACATCGTCACCTCCTATCTCCCGAACGCCGCACGGAACTTCGGCCTGGCCGAGGAGATCGAGCACGACCGCCGCTACGAGATCGCGGACGAGTACCTCGAGGTGCTCTACAAGCTGTGGGAGGGCTCCTGGGATGAGGGCGCGGTGGTCCGCGATGTCGAGGGGAACGTGTACACCGACCCGGCGAAGGTGCACCGCATCGACCACGCGGGCGAGAACTTCTCCGTCGCGGGCCCGCACCTGTCCGAACCGTCGCCGCAGCGCACCCCCACCCTGATCCTCGCCACCGCCTCCCCCGCCGGGGCGCTGCGCGCGGGCCGGCATGCGGAGCTCGTGTTCACCCACGGCCCGCTGCTGGAGCGGACCGTGCCCGCGGTGCGCGCGGCCGCCGAGGAGGCGGGCCGGGACCCGTCGGACCCGAAGTTCGTGGTGCAGGCGGCGGTGATCACCGCCCCCACCCAGGAGGAGGTCGACGCGAAGCTCGCCCAGTACCGCGAGCACCGCTCCACCGAGGGGATGCTCGTGCACCAGTCGGTACCGATTCGGGCCCTGGATCATCCGCGCGAGCGCACCATCGCCGAGGCGCTCGAGATCGAGGGCCTGCCGGCGGACACCCCCGTGGGCCGCAAGGGCGCGCAGGAGACCATCGGCGACCTGCTCGACGCGGTGGATGAGGCCTGGCAGGACCGGTTCTTCGTGGCCGGCACGCCCGAGGTGGTGGCCGATGCGATCGAGCACTGGCTGGATGTGGACGGGATCGACGGGATCAACCTGCGCCAGTACCACTCCTTCGACACGGTGCGGGACTTCGCCGAGCTCGTCTCCCCGATCCTGCGCGAGCGCGGCCGCCTGCCCGAGCAGGGCACGACGCTGCGTTCGCGCCTGAGCGGCACGGACCGTCTGCCCGCCGAGCATCCGGCGGCGGCGTTCCGCGGCGCGTTCACCGGCCACGGCGTCTGAGCTTGCTGGGGCGGGGCTGGGTGACGCCCGCGCGGCGGGGGCCGACAATGGGTGAGGACCCGCTGTCGGACGAAGGAGCCCGCTCTATGACCGCCCCCGCCCCAGC
>DAHVRS010000035.1 GCA_027322375.1 Brachybacterium sp.
CCTGGGCTCCTCGAGCCTGGTGCGGGACCTCGAGCAGCATGCCGGGCCGACCGTGGGCCGTGTGATCGCCAACCGCGGCCTGGCCGGTATCGACGGCACCACCGCGATGGCAGGCGGCCTCGCCCTCGCACGCGCGGCCGAGGGCATCCCCGGCCGCACCCGCGTGCTCGTCGGCGATCTCACCGCGCTCCATGACCTCACCGGGCTGCTCGTCGGCCCCGAGGAGACCCGCCCCGAACTGGATCTCGTGGTCGTCGACGACGGCGGCGGCCGCATCTTCTCCGGTCTCGAGCACGCCGCGGCCCCACCCGCCCTGCTGCGCCGCTTCTTCACCACACCGCACGGCGCGGACATCGCCACGGCCGCCGCCGCACTCGGCGCCGACGCCCGCACCCTCGCCCCCGACGCCCTGCCCGCCGCGCTCGCCGAGAGCGCGCACGGCCTGCGCGTGCTCGTCGTCCAGCAGACATCCAGCGCGTGCCCGAGCAATTCTTCGCTCACGGTGATGACATGAGCCCCATGAACGACGAGCACCTTCCGCTGCCTCCCCGCGGCGATCAGCCGAGGACTCCTCACGAGCATGCCCAGGCGGACCCTGCCTGGTACGCACCCTCCGCCGCCTCCGGGCCGGCCCCCACGCAGCACACTCCCGCCCAGCCCGCTCCTGCACAGCACAGCGCCCCGTCCTGGTACGAGCAGCTCTCCGAGCCGATTCCGGCGGAGCCGGCACCTGCCGGGACCGCCGCACCGGTGCGCGAGGCCGGGCCGCGACGCGGCCCAGGCTGGGGCGGCACGGCTGTGCTCGTGATCGCCGGCATGCTCGCCTCCGCCGGGCTCAGCCTCGGCGGCTTCATCGCCTACGACCACTTCCAGGACGAGGGGACGCAGCCCGTCGCCGCCTCGTCCCAGACCACCGAGGCCCGGCCCGCCTCGGCCATCACCTCGGACACCCCCGACTGGGCCGCGATCGCCGAGCGGATCTCGCCCAGCTCCGTCTCGATCCTCGTCTCCACCGGCTCCGGCAGCAGCCAGGGCACCGGCGTGATCCTCGACGAGGACGGCACGATCCTCACCAACGACCACGTGGTGAGCGAGGCGCAGTCCGTGCAGGTCACCACCAGCGACGGGCTGAGCTACCCCGCGAGCGTGGTCGGTACCGACCCCACCACCGACCTCGCCGTCATCCGCATGGACTCCGCGCCGAAGGGCCTGCAGCCGGCCGCCTTCGCGGACTCCTCGACCGTGGAGGTCGGCCAGCCGGTGATGGCGCTGGGCACCCCGCTCGGGCTCGAGAACACGGTGACCACCGGGATCGTCTCCGCCCTGGACCGCCCGGTCACCGCCTCCGGGCAGGAGGCCGACGGCTCGGACACCACCTACACCTCCGCGATCCAGACCGACGCCGCGATCAACCCCGGCAACTCTGGCGGCCCGCTCGTGGATGCCGCCGGTCAGGTGATCGGTATCAACACCGCGATCGCGTCGATCCCGAACGCCTCCGGCCAGGCCGGCAGCATCGGGCTCGGCTTCGCGATCCCCTCGAACACGGCGATGCTCATCGCCGACCAGCTGGTGACCGACGGCACCGTCTCCCACGCCTTCCTGGGTGTGACCACGAAGGACGGCACCGCGGATGACGGCTCCGCCGGGTATCACGGCGCGGAGGTCGTGGGCGTGGAGAAGGGCAGTCCCGCCGCGGCGGCAGGGCTGCGCGAGGGCGATCTGCTGATCGGGGTGGACGACACCTCCGTGGGCAGCGCCGGGGCGCTGACCGGTGTGGTGCGCGGTCTCGAGCCTGGCAGCGAGCATCAGGTCCGGCTCGTGCGCGATGGCACGGTGCAGGAGGTCGCGGTCACCCTCGGCACACGCGAGGAGTGACAGCGCCGGCGGGACCCGCCAGCACGCGCGGGACGCGGTGAGCGTCCGATGGGCGCACCAGCCCGAGGCGAGCTCTCAGCCGCGCAGCGCCCGCAGCATCGGGCGGCACTTCGCGAGCACCTCGGCGTGCTCGGAGACCGGATCGGAGGCTTCGACGAGCCCGCCGCCGGCCTGCAGCACTGCCGTCGTCTCATCGACCAGGTGCGCCATGCGCAGCGCGATCGCCCACTGCCCGTCACCGCTGGCACCCATCCAGCCGACGGGAGAGGCGTAGCCGCCGCGGTCGTGCGGCTCCAGGCGCGCGATGATCTCGTCGGCCGCTTCGCGGGGCGTGCCGGATACCGCGGCGGAGGGGTGCAGGCGCGCGGCGACGTCCAGGCTCGTCACCCCGTCGTGGAGGCGGGCGGAGACGTCGGAGGCGAGATGCTCGAGCCCGGGCAGGCGCAGCACGAACGGTTCGGGGGAGCAGTCGATCTCAGCGGCGAGGTCCGCGAGGCGGTCCACCACGGACTCGACCGCATAGGCATGCTCGGACAGCTCCTTGGCGTCGGCGCGGAACACGCGCCGGTCCGCCTCGTCGAGCTCGCCGTCATCCGCGACGGGCCGGGTCCCGGCGAGGACGCGGGAGAAGACCCTGCCCTCCTCGGTCTGGGCGAGCATCTCGGGGCTCGCGCCCACCACGTCCTCGAGGTGATACACCCAGGTGCTGGGGTAGTCGTGGGCGAGGCGGGCGAGCAGCGTGCCGGGGGAGAGGGGCACGGCGGAGCGGGCGGTGGTGCGCTCGGAGAGCACCACCTTCTCGGCGTGCCCGGCAGTGATCTCGTCGATCGCGTCGTGCACGAGCGCCTGGTACTCATCGGGCGTGTGATCGGGTTCGAGCTCGATCTCGGGCTCTGCTCCGGTGGGCACGACCGGCGCGGCGGGGAAGAGGTCCTGCCAGGTATCGGGCAGCTGCGGCTCCTCGTCGACGCCCACGACGGTGAGGAAGGACTCGCCGTCCTGCACACCCAGCAGCGCGCGCGGCACCAGCAGGGTCGAGGGACGCGTCGAGGCCGCCGCATAGGAGAAGGAGCCCATCGCGACCAGGCCGCTCATCGGGACCTGCACCTCGTCATCCACGACGGAGCGGTCCGCGAGTGCGCGGAAAGCAGTGCTCGCCGCAGCGAAGCGGTCCGGTCCGGAGGTACGCACGGACCACGTGGTCCCGAGCGCGACCGCGCCCTGACCGTGCCGCAGCCAGACCCCGCTCGGCGCGGCGGGGAGGTGGGTGGTCAGGTCCACGTCCTCCTCGAGGCGCACGGTGCGTACGCGGAGCCGCGCCGTGTCGGGCACGGCGGTCGAGGGGGCGAGAAGCGGGGCGGACATCCCCGTCATTATGCGTCACCGGGACCCGCCCGGGCCGTGACCCGCGTCCCGCCCGCAGATGCACGGGAGGCACAGTGGAAGGTGCGACCATGGACCGGCGCCCCCGCCGGCCCCGCGCCGTCCAGGGCGTGCACCCTGCCTGACCGACCCGAGGAGCACCTCCGTGAGCAGCATGGTCGACAGCATCGCGACACCTCTGGTCCGCGGGGCCCTCGCTGCACTGTCCTCGCTCGGCATCGCGCTCGCCGTCGTCGTGGTGCCGGCACTCGCCGCGCAGGTCGTGGCGAGCGGCTCGAGCGCGACCGCGCTGGATGCGATCATCATCGCGCTGAACATACTGATCCTCGGTCACGGCGGCGGCGTGGTGCTGCACACCGGCGTGATCGACGGGACCGTCACCTTCACCCCCTTCGGGCTGCTGCTCCTGCTCGTGATGCTCTCCTCCCTCGCGATGCGCCGCGTGGGCCGGGCCCTGCGCCTGGTGCGCACCGACGGCCTGCTGCGTGTGGGGGCGCTGCGCGATGCCGGCTCGGGGCTCGGCGCCTACGCCCTCGTCTACGCGGTGGGTCTCGCGCTCCTGGCCGGGATCGGCCGCAGCACCGATCTCTCGCCCGTGGTGACCTCCGCCGTCGTCTCCGGCGCGCTGGTCGCCGTCATCGGCGGTCTCATCGGGCTGCTGTGGTCCCTGCGCCGCGAGGCGACCGACGCCGTGCCCGGGGTGCGCGTGCTGGACCTCCTGCCCACCCCGTACGGGGAGGTCGCCCGCGCCGCGCTGATCGCGCTGATCGGCCTGTTCGGGGTGCTCGGGTTCGGCACCGTGGTGCTCGCGATGCTGCTGGCCCTGCCGGCGCAGTCGGCGCTGTTCGACTCCCTCGCCCCCGGGATCGTGGGCGGGCTCGTGCTCACCCTCGTTCAGCTCGCACTGCTGCCGCTGCTGGCCGTGTGGGGCACGACGGTGCTGCTCGGCGGCACCGTCGCCGTGGGCACCGCGACCGGGATCTCCCTGGGCGGCGCCGAGACCGGCGTGCTGCCTGCCCTGCCGATGCTCGGGGCGCTGCCCGCGCCGGGGGAGTTCCCGCCCTACGCCTGGGCTCTCATGATCCTGCCGGCGATCGCGATCGGGGCAGGCGCGGTGCGCCTGGTGCGCGACGTCGAGGCGCTCGAGCGCCGCGAGCGGATCACAGCCTGGATCGCCTACCCGCTCGTGGTGATCGTTGCGACCCTGCTGATCGCGGGCCTGTCCACCGGCAGCATCGGTGATGCGCGCCTGGTGCACCTCGGGCCGAAGATGGGCGAGCTCGCGCTCCCGCTGGCCGGGATCGCCGTGGCCTCCACGGGGCTCGTGCTCATCGCCCTGGCCTCCCCGCTCGTGCCGTGGGTGCGCGGCCGCTGGGCCTCCCTGCGCTCCACGGTGGAGAAGGCCGAGCGCACCGAGCGCGGCGAGGAGAGCGCCGCATCCGCCAGCTCGGCGACGTCCGCGGCCTCTGCCAATTCGTCGACGTCCGTAGCCTCGGCGCACTCGGCCCGCACCGCCCCGTCGGCCCCGAGCGCGCCGTCCGCCCCGAGCGCGACCCCGGCCCCGAAGACCGGCCCTGCTCCGCGCACCACCCCCGCGCCGACGACCACCCCCGCCTCGCCGGCGACGTCGGGACCGGCCACCCCCTCGGCCTGGTCAGCTCTCACCGCGAGCTCCGCGGCCTCCGCCGCAGGCGCGCCGTCTTCTGTGAGCGCGCCGTCGGCGGCCGCCCCGTCGGCTCCGTCGCCGGCCGCGCCGTCGGCTCCGACTCCCGCGGAGCCCGAGGCCGACGGCAAGAACGCGGCCGACGCGGATTCAGCCGGCGAGGGCTCCACCAGCAAGGACTCCGCCGACAAGGACTGAGCAGCTCCCCGCTCCGCCGCAGGCGGGCGTTCAGCCGCCGGTGAGCCCCGAGATCCACTCCGCCATCGAGCCCTGCACCTCGGCGTCGCACTGCACGTGCGCCTGATCGGTCAGGGCCGTGGAGCGGCACTCCTCGAGCTCGGAGAGCGGACCGTAGAACAGCCCGCTGAGCACGGCGCCGAGCACGATCATGAGCGTCGCGGGGATGCCGAACAGTGCACCGACCACGGCGAGGGACCAGCGGCGGTCCCGCACGGCCTGGATGATCATCGGGATCAGGGCGATCAGCGCCACCAGCCCCGTCACGCCGGACAGCAGCGAGAACGGCAACGGCGCGGACAGCAGCAGCCAGGAGGCGAGCATCGCCACGGTCAGCACCAGGAGCAGGCGGCGTCGACGGGCCGGGTCCTGCGCCGGCCGGGGGCTGCGGGGCGAGTGGCTGTTCACCCGCCCTATTGTGCCCGCTCTGTCTCTGAACTCCTGTCGCCGAGACCCCTGGCCCCGCCCCGCCACACCACGCGCCCACCCTGAGCGGCAGGGCCGCGCACCGACACGCCCGTGCGCCGACACTCCCGCGCGCCGACTACCCTGGGCGCGTGACTCGCATCCCTGTCGTCGTCCTGATCTCCGGCACCGGCTCCAACCTCGCCGCCCTCCTCGAGGCCGCACGCGCCGAGGACTGCAGCTATGAGGTCGTCGCCGTGCTCGCCGACCGCGAGGCGGCGGGCCTGGACCATGCCCGCGCCGCCGGGATCCCCAGCCAGGTGATCGCGCTCGGTGACTACCCTGACCGCGCCGCCTGGGACCGTGAGCTC
>DAHVRS010000041.1 GCA_027322375.1 Brachybacterium sp.
GACGGGCGCCCGGCAGAAGCCGGACGCCCGTCGCGATGCGAAGTCGATCAGTCGCCGAGGCGCTCGCCCGTCTTCGTGTCGAACAGGTGCAGGTGACCCACCTTGGGGCGGAAGTGCACCGTCTCGCCCTTGGCCGGGGGACGGCGGCCGTCGACGCGCGCGATGAACGGCTTGTCCGTCTCCTCTGCGCCGGCGCGGCGACCGTAGATGAAGGCGTCGGCGCCGAGCTCCTCGACGACGTCGACCTCGATCGCGATGCCCTGCTCATCGTCGACCAGCTCGAGATCCTCGGGGCGCACGCCCACGATGACGGTGGTCTCGTCGGTGTCCGAGAGGGTTGCACGGTCCACGGGGAGGACCGCACCGCCGAAACGGACGCCCTCCTCGGTGAGCTTCTCCTCGACCAGGTTCATCGCCGGGGAGCCGATGAAGCCCGCGACGAAGACGTTGTTCGGGTGGTCGTACATGCGGCGGGGGGTGTCCAGCTGCTGCAGAACGCCGAAGTTCAGCACCGCGACGCGGTCGCCCATCGTCATGGCCTCGGTCTGGTCGTGGGTGACGTACACGGTGGTGACGCCGAGACGACGCTGGAGCGAGGCGATCTGGGTACGGGTGGCCACACGGAGCTTCGCATCGAGGTTCGACAGCGGCTCATCCATGAGGAACACCTGCGGGGAGCGCACGATCGCGCGGCCCATGGCCACACGCTGACGCTGACCACCGGAGAGCGCCTTCGGCTTGCGGTCGAGGTACTCGGTGAGGTCCAGGATCTCGGCGGCGTCCTCGACGCGCTTGCGGATCTCGGCCTTCGGGGTGCCGGCGATCTTGAGCGCGAAGCCCATGTTGTCGGCCACCGTCATGTGCGGGTACAGCGCGTAGTTCTGGAAGACCATCGCGATGTCGCGGTCCTTCGGCGGAACATCGGTGACGTCGCGGTCGCCGATGAGGATGCGGCCGCCGTCGATCTCCTCGAGGCCGGCGAGCATGCGCAGCGCGGTGGACTTGCCCGAGCCCGAAGGGCCGACCAGGACGAGGAACTCGCCGTCGCCGACCTCGATGTTCAGGCTGTCGACGGCCGGGCGCTCCTGGCCCGGGTAGACGCGCGAGGCGCTGTCGAACGTGACTGTTGCCATGATGGTTCTCCTTCACCGGCAGGTACGTGCCGGACGATCCGTAGTGAAGTGATCTCGATGGCCGGGTGAGGATGATCCCGAGGGCGCACCTTCGCACCGGCAGCCTGGAGTGTATCGCACGTCTCACGCGATGCGGACCGCACTCTCCCGCGTGTCCCAGGACGTGGGACAGCGAATGCCCGGAAGCGGGATCGGAGGGTCCCGGCCTCGGGGATACTGGGGGAGTGGATGCTGCTGAACTGACCCGGAAGATCCTCGACCGACGCACGGAGGAGGGGGCACCGCTGCGGATCGTGCAGGCGGGGCATCCGGCGCTGCGCCGCCGCGCCTCCGCCGTCCGCGACCGTCTCGAGGTCCCGCTGCTGCTCGAGCTCGCCGAGGCGATGATCGTGACGATGCGCGACGCGCCCGGCGTGGGCCTCGCCGCCCCGCAGATCGGCCTGCCGCTGCGCTTCTACGTCATCGAGGACTCCTTCGCCGAGGAGCCCGGCGAGGACGAGGACGACGACCTGCTCGAGCGCCGCCCGCTGGAGCTGCGGGCCCTGCTTGACCCGGAGGTGGAGCTGCTCGGCGAGGAGACCGTCTTCGCCTTCGAGGGCTGCCTGTCGGTGGAGGGCTGGCACTCGATCGTGCCCCGCTCCCGCCGCGTGCGCCTGCGGGCCACCGAGCTGCTGGGCGACGGGAGGCTGCGCGAGATCGACGAGGAGCACGTGGGCTGGACCGCGCGCATCCTCCAGCACGAGACCGACCATCTGGCCGGCACCCTCTGCCACGACGTGTCCGTGCCACGCTCCTTCATCGAGGAGGACTACACCGCGCACTACGGGGACCTCTCCGAGGCGGTGCGCCTGCTGGGTCTCGAGGGCGATATCACGCGCCTCGCCCCCGGTGAGGTGGTGCTGCAGGGCACCTCGCCCAGCGCGGCGCGGTAGCTTGACCCCGGCCGCGGACGGCCCGGCCGTCCGTCGGCTCCGCAGTGACGACGACACAGCGACGACTGACCCCTCGAGGGCCCCTGAGAACGGAGCACATGGTGGCGAGAGACGCATCGAGCAGCCAGAAGACGGACCCGACCGCGGGCGCGGACGCCCCTGACCACGAGGTGAGCGTGCCTGAGGTGACGGAGCTCGATGAGCGCTGGCTCTCCGTCCTCGACGCGGCGCTGAAGGTGCAGGGCCCGCTGGCCCGCTCGTACACCGCCCGGCTGCGCGCGAAGCACCCCGGTGCGACCGAGGACCAGCTCATGCATCACGTCACCCGGCGTTTCGTGTGGCTCGCCACTGCGACGGGCGCCGGCATCGGTGGTGTCGCGGCGATGCCCGGGCTCGGCACCGCCGCCGCGCTCGGCCTCACCGTGGGCGAGGGCATCTCCTTCGCCGAGGCC
>DAHVRS010000044.1 GCA_027322375.1 Brachybacterium sp.
CAGGCGCTCGCCGAGCTGCTGGACCCCGCGTGGGAGAGCACCCTCGCCCGCGACCTGAGCCTGCCGGGCGCCGAGCGCCTCCTTGACGGGGCCGCGGTCGAGGAGCTCCCCGACCGCCGCGACCTCGCCCCGGCGCTCAGCGCGAGTAGGTGAGGACGCGGTAGCGCAGGCCGCTCGCGGCCTCGTGCCAGCCGCCTGCGGGATCCGCCTCGACCTGCGTGAAGTCCTCGGGGATCGCAGGGGCGTGCGTGTCGCCGTCGACCTCGAGATCGATCTCGGTGACGACCAGCAGGTCCGCCTGCGCCATCGCCTCGGCGTAGACATGCCCGCCGCCGATCACCCACACCACATCGCCAGCCTCGGGAGCTGACCCTTCGGTGCTCTCCCCGGCTGAGTCCGCCGCGCGGCGGGCCAGGTCCGCCCGCGCGAGCTCCAGACCTTCGTCGAGCGAGGAGGCGCGCAGCGCCCCGTCGGCCGCGAAGCTGTCATTGCGGGTGACCACGATGTTCGTGCGCCCCGGCAGGGGGCGGAACCTCGGCGGGAACGAGTCCCAGGTGCGCCGGCCCATCACGACCGGGGCGCCGGAGGTGGTGCGCTTGAAGTGCTTCAGGTCCTCCGGCAGATGCCACGGCATGGTGCCGGCCGTGCCGATCACACCGCCGCGCGCCTGCGCCCAGATCATGCCGGTCCGCGGTGCCGCGCCGTCGGCCGCAGCGCCGCCCGCCGGCGCGCCCGTCGGCCCGTCGTCCGCGATGCCTGCCGGCCCGTCGGCCGCGCTCACACCGCCACCGGGGCCTTGATGCCCGCGTGATGCTGGTAGTCGCGGATCTCGATGTCCTCGAGGCGGTAGTCGAGGATCGAGTCCGGGCGGCGGGTCAGGTGCAGGGTCGGGTACGGGAACGGCTCGCGGGAGAGCTGCCTGGTGACCTGCTCGACGTGGTTGTCGTAGATGTGGCAGTCCCCGCCGGTCCAGACGAAATCGCCCACCTCGAGATCCGTCTGCTGGGCGACCATGTGCGTGAGCAGCGCGTAGCTCGCGATGTTGAAGGGCACCCCGAGGAACAGGTCAGCGCTGCGCTGGTACAGCTGGCAGGAGAGCTTCCCGTTGTGCACCTCGAACTGGAACAGGGCGTGGCAGGGCGCGAGCGCCATCTTCGGGATGTCCGCGGGGTTCCATGCGGAGACGATCAGGCGCCGCGAGTCCGGGTTCGTGCGGATCTGCTCGACCACGTCGGTGATCTGATCGATCACGCCGCCGTCCGGGGTGGGCCAGGACCGCCACTGGGCCCCGTAGACGGGGCCCAGGTCCCCGTTCTCATCCGCCCACTCGTCCCAGATCGTCACGCCCTGGTCCTGCAGCCAGCGCACGTTCGTGTCCCCGCGCAGGAACCACAGCAGCTCGAGGATGATCGAGCGGGTGTGCACGCGCTTGGTCGTGATCAGCGGGAAACCCTTCGAGAGGTCGAAGCGGATCTGCTTGCCGAACAGGCTGCGGGTGCCGGTGCCGGTGCGGTCGCCCTTGGCGTTGCCGGTCTCCAGCACCTCGCGCAGCAGGTCCTCGTAGGGGGTCGGGATGGTCACCGGGGAAGCTCCTCGTGATCGGGTCCGGGCAGGATCGGGGCAGTGGTCGCCGTCGTCGCAGTGGTCGCAGCGGGCACTGTGGTCTCAGCGGTCTCGCGCAGGACCTCGGAGGGCAGCGGGGCGTTCATCCCCGCACCCGCGACGGTCGAGTCGCGCACCACCAGCGAGTAGGGGGCATCGATCGTGCGGGGCGGGCCGTCATAGCCGCCGATCCGCTCGATCAGCACATCCAGCGCCGTCGCGGCGAGGCTGTGCTTGTCCGGTGCGATCGTGCTCAGCGCCGGGATCGCGAAGGGACTGTCCGGGGTGTCGTCGTAGCCGATGACGGCGACGTCCTCGGGCACGTGCCGCCCGAGCTGCCGCAGCTGGGCGAGCACACCGATCGCGAGATCGTCGTTGCCGCACACGATCCCGTCGATCTCCGGATGCCGCTCCATCAGCTGGCGGGCGCCGGCGAAGCCGTCCGGGCGGTGCCAGTCGCCCACCTGCTGGAAGCGGGTGGGCACATGCGCGATCCCGGCCTGCTCGAGCGCGGCGAGGAAGCCGTCGCGCCGCATCGAGCCGGAGGAGTGCGGCTGGCGGCCCAGGACCGTGTCGATCACGCCGAGGAAGGCGAGCTTCGTCCGGCCTTGCGCGAGCAGGTGCTGGGTCGCGTCGACCATGGCGCTCACGTTGTCGATCCGCACATAGTCGCTGCCCTGCGGCAGGGTCTCCGGCAGATGCTCGCCGATGAAGACGGTGGGCTGGCTGGTGCGCTCCATCCGCGCGAACAGCTCCTCCTCGAGCTGCAGGGGGTTGAAGATCAGCCCATCGCCGAAGACGCGCTCGAAGCCCTCGAGCACGGTCCGCTCCGCTTCGCGACCTGCGGAGGTGGAGTGCAGCAGGATCGTGCGCCCGCGCCGCTGCGCCTCGTCGATGAACTCCTGGGCGAGGTTCGAGAAGTAGGAGAAGGTCAGCGAGGGGACGGCGAGGGTGATCATGGTGCTCTCGCCGGTGCGCAGCTGCTGCGCCACGACCTGCGGGCGGTAGCCGACCTGCAGGATCGCTTCCCGCACCCGCTCCCGGGTCGAGTCCTTCACATGCGGGTAGTCGTTGACGACGTTGGAGACCGTCTTGATGGAGACGTCCGCGAGCTCGGCGACGTCGCGCAGCGTGGGCGGGCGGCGACGGCCGGAGGGTGAGGACGAGGGCATGCCCACGATTCTCGCACCGCACCGCAGGGCCGCGGGAGCAGAAGGTGGCGCAGTCGCCGAAACGCACAGGGCGGAGCCGCCGGAGCGGTCAGCGGCAGGGCTGGGCAAGCGGATACCCGTTGACGGCGCCCCGGCCCTGTGGAAGCATGTTTGCAACGTTGTAGATTGAGGCGGTGCGCCGTCGCCCGCCCCGATCCCCATCTCGCACCCCAAGGATGCCGACACCGATGTCTTCCCAGGTCACCCTCACACTGAACCCCGCCTTCCGCGTCGCCCCGGTGCGCCGCCGCACCTTCGGCGCCTTCGTCGAGCATCTCGGCCGCTGCGTCTACACCGGCATCTTCGAACCCGACCACCCTGCGGCCGACGAGGACGGCTTCCGCACCGACGTGCTCGC
>DAHVRS010000063.1 GCA_027322375.1 Brachybacterium sp.
TCCCGGGCATGAGCGGCACCGAGGTGTGCCGGGAGATCCGCCGCACCTCCTCCGTCCCGGTCATCATGCTCACCGCGAAGGACGACGAGTTCGACAAGGTGCTCGGGCTGGAGCTGGGCGCGGACGACTACGTCACCAAGCCCTACTCCTCCCGCGAGCTGCTCGCCCGCATCAAGGCAGTGCTGCGCCGCGGCCAGGACTCCGGGGACTCCGAGGAGGACACGACCACGCTGCGCGCCGGCGCGGTGATGATGGACGTGGAGCGCCACGTGGTCGAGGTGCGCGGCGAGGAGGTCTCGCTGCCGCTGAAGGAGTTCGAGCTGCTGGAGATGCTGCTGCGCAACGTCGACCGGGTCCTCACCCGCGGCCAGCTCATCGACCGGGTGTGGGGCGCGAACTACGTGGGGGACACCAAGACCCTCGATGTGCACGTCAAGCGACTGCGCGCGAAGGTGGAGGAGGACCCCCGCAACCCCGTGCACCTGGTGACGGTGCGCGGGCTCGGCTACAAGTTCGAGTCCACCCGCTGAGCCTTCGGGCTCCGGACGCACGAACGCCCTGCCCCCCCCCGGGGGGCTGCAGGGCGTCGTCCGTCTGAGGACCTGTGCGCGGCGGGGTTCAGCCCTTCGCGGGGGCCTCGCCGTAGTGAGCGATGTTCGTCTCGATGGTGGGCAGGGAGACGGTGGTGACCTGCCCGCCCGCGGTGACGTCGAGGTCGAGGATCACGCCGGGCAGGATGTCCGCGGCGGAGACCGGCACGGACTGCTCGCCCTCGCCGGAGCCGATGCGGACCACGCCACCGGCGGGGACGTCGATCGAGGCGGAGAAGAGGGGGCTGCCGTCCTTGACCGCCTCGAGGTCCACGGTCGTGTCCTCCTCGGAGTAGTTCACGACGGAGGCGGAGAAGATCGCGGAACCGTCCTCGTTGAGCACGACGATCGCGTTGCGGACCCCGGCGTACAGGTGGCCGTCGAGGGAGATGTTCGCGTTCTCGCCATCAGCCGCCTGGTAGAAGTCATGCGTCTGGATCGGCGACAGGTAGGTGCAGCCCGACGCGACGAGCGCGAGGCCCATGGCGGCGGCGGAGAGCACAAGACGGCGGGAGGGTCGCACGGAGGACTCCTGTTCGATGCCGCAGGGCGGCTGGGGACGATCTGGGACAGCCCTGACAGGGTACCTCACCCGGGCGTCACCCCGGGCGTCACAGAGCGCCTGGGCACCAGGGCGGGAGCGGCGGCAGGGGCAGGGCGCGGGAGAGTCGTGCGAGCGGCGCCGGGAGTGGCGCGGGAGAACCGCCGCGACGCCGCCGGGAAATGCCGTGGAACGACACGAGAATTCCGCTGACGACGATTCTTCTCGCCGCCTGAAATCCAGGTGGCCGCGCATCTTATCACGACCCCTCGATGCTAGAATGAACGCCGGAAAGGGGACCCACCACATGAACTTCGCTGTCGGCGAGACCGTCGTCTACCCGCACCACGGTGCCGCGCTCATCGAGGAGGTCAAGACTCGCACCATCAAGGGCGAGGACCGCACCTACCTCAAGCTGAAGGTCGCCCAGGGTGATCTGACCATCGAGGTCCCGGCCGAGAACGTCGACCTCGTCGGCGTCCGCGACGTCGTGGACAAGGAGGGTCTGGAGGAGGTCTTCGAGGTGCTGCGCCTGCCGTACACCGAGGAGCCCACGAACTGGTCCCGCCGTTACAAGGCCAATGTCGAGAAGCTCGCCTCGGGCGACGTGAAGAAGGTCGCCGAGGTCGTCCGCGATCTGTGGCGCCGCGATCAGGACCGCGGCCTCTCCGCCGGGGAGAAGCGGATGCTGGCCAAGGCGCGCCAGATCCTCGTCTCCGAGCTCGCGCTCGCGGAGAAGACCGACGAGGCCAACGCGGAGACCATCCTCGACGAGGTCCTCGCCTCCTGAGCCCCTCCCCCGACGTGCCCCCGCTTCCGATCGCGGCCGCCGTGCGGCCCGTGGTGCTCGCCCTCGCTCCCCCTGCTCCGGGGCTCGGGGGCGGCCCCCAGTCGCCCTGCCTCGCGCCGCTGGGCGGGTCGCGCCTCATCGAGCGTCTGCTGGGGACCCTCGCCGGTCAGGGCCTGCCCACGCCGCTGCTGGTGACCGGCCGCTCCTCCGGCCCGGGTCTGCGCGCCGTGCTCGGCGCGCGGGTCCCCGTGCACGAGGTCGCCGACGGTGACCGCCGCGCCGCGCTCGAGACGGCGCTGGCCCGTACCGAGGAGGACCTCCTGCTCGTGCATGATGCCGAGCGGGCCCTCACCCCCGCCGCGACCGTCGGCGCCGTGCTCGAGGCCATGGCTGAGGATGCTGACGCGAGTGTGGACGCCGTGGTCCCGGTCGTCGCGATGACGGACTCGGTCAAGCAGGTGCTCCCGGCCGGGCTGCGCAATATCGACCGCTCCACCCTCGCGGGTCTGCAGAGCCCCCGCCTGCTGCGCCGGGCCGCTCTGACGGAGGCGATCGCCGCTCCGGCCGTGCCCGCGGATACTGCGGGCCGGGCCCTCGGCGCGCCCCGACTCGACCTGCACCGCTACGACGAGATCACCGCAGCGCTCGCGCAGGGCGCGCAGGTGCGCACGGTCCACGGCTCGCACTCCGGCTTCGCGGTCGAGGACCGGCTGAGCTTCTGGCAGGCGCAGATCTCGCTGGGGCTCGCGCGGGACACCTCGCATCGCCACGGGCTCGCGCGCCGCGGCTGACGCGGGACCGCCCGTCGGCGGGCAGCGCCGTCGAACGGCCGACGGCGCAGAGCTCTAGGGGCTCAGCTGTCGCGGCGGCTGCGCCAGACGGCGCGGAACTCCCCGGCCATCCGGCCCGGCTTCGACAGGGTGCGAGCGGGCAGGCTGCTCGCCAGCTCCCCCGGATCGCGACGCAGGCGGCGCAGAAGACGGCGCGGCTTGCTGGAGATGCGCTGGCGGAGGTCCGGCAGGTAGGCCTCGGACACGTCCAGGCGCGTCACCGCGCCGCAGCCGGTGCACTGGATCTGAGTGACGAACCGCCCCGCGTAGACGACCACGTGCTCCGCCTCCTGATCGCAGGCGGTGCAGCGCAGATAGCTCTCCTCGACGCTCATCGTCCCCTCCTCACGCTGACCTCAAACCTAGCGCGCTCACCACGTCCTGAGCCAGCAGGAGGTCCTGCGCATAGGTGATCTTGAAGTTCGTCTCCTCGCCCCGCACCCAGGTGACGGGCAGGTCCGTGTACTCCTCGGCGCAGGAGGCGGTGTCGGTGCCCACGAAGTCGTCCCGGGCGGCTGCCTCGTAGGCGTCGAGGATCGTCGCGGCGTGGAAGCCCTGCGGGGTCTGCACCCGCACGAGGGAGCCGGCTCCCTCGCCGCCGGGGGCGAGAGTGTCCCCGGGGCCCACGGCCGCGATGTCGGCGGCGGGGATGCCCGGGACCGCGCCGCCGGACTCGCGGGCGGCGTGCAGCACTGCGGAGACCAGTCCGTGAGAGACCAGTGGCCGGGCCGCGTCGTGGATGAGCACGGTGTCCACGGCGCCGGAGTCGATGCGGTCGGCGAGGTGGCGCAGGGCCAGCAGCTCGGACTCCTGGCGGGTCTCGCCACCGGTGATGATCTCCAGCGGATGCTCGGTCTCGCGCGCGTCGACGAAGCGGGCGTGCTCGAGGTCCTCGGGCCGCACCACGAACACCAGCAGCCCGATCCCCTCGACAGCGCCGAGGGTGTTCAGGCCCCAGGCGGCGATGCTGCGCCCGGCCAGCTGGAGGAACGCCTTGTTGATCCCGGCGCCGACGCGGGTGCCGGAGCCGCCGGCGAGCACCACGCCCGCGGCACGTCCGTGCAGGCGGGAGGAGCGGGGTCGACGAGGCTGGGTCACGCGGGCCATCGTAGACGGCGCCGGGCGACCCCCAGCCACTGCTCACCTGGACGTGACAGAATCGATCCTCGCGCCTCGGCCTCCGCCGGGGCGTCGTCGGCGTCTTCGCCGACACCCCGACCCCGACGAGGAGTTCGCATGCTCACCATCGCCATCGTGTGCGGCGCAGGGATCGCCACCTCCGCACTGATCGCGGAGCAGGTGCGCGACCATCTCGCCGCCCGCGGCCGCGATATCCACGTCGTCCAGGCCACCGTCATGGACCTGCTCTCCCCCGATTTCCGCGCCGACCTGGTGGTCTCCACCGTGGACCTCCCCGACGCGCTGGGAATCCCCCGCGTCTCGGGAATGCCCCTGCTGCTGGGCACCAACCCGAAGGTCACGCTCGACGACATCGACCGTCTCCTGGCCCGCATCGCCCCCGCGGCGGGGGGCGAGAAGTGAGCGGCAGGGCTGCACAGCACCGCCCGTTCCTGCCACGGGTGGGCACCGGCGTGGACGTCCACGCCTTCGCCCCCGTGGAGGCAGGCCGGGAGCTGTGGGTCGCGGGGCTGCGCTGGGACGGCGAGGGGCCGGGCCTGGCCGGGCACTCCGATGCCGACGTCGCCTGCCACGCCGCCTGCGACGCGCTGTTCTCCGCGGCCGGGATCGGGGATCTCGGCACCCACTTCGGGGTGGACCAGCCCGAGTGGGCGGGCGCTTCCGGGGCTCGTCTCCTCGCCGAGGCGGCGCGTCTGGTGCGGGCGGTCGGCTTCGAGATCGGCAATGTCTCCGTGCAGGTGGTCGGGAACCGGCCGCGGCTCTCGCGGCGGCGCGAGGAGGCGTGCGCGGTGATGTCGGAAGCGGCTGGGGCGGAGGTCACCGTCTCCGGCAGCACCACCGACGCATTGGGCCTGACCGGCCGCGGCGAGGGGGTCGCCGCACTCGCCACCGCGCTCGTCATCCCCGTCGGCCCTTCTCCCGCGTCCCCGTCCGCTTCTCTGCCCGTCACTCCGCCCGTTTCCTCGCCCCAGCCGGATTCGCACCACCCGGAGAACGCCTCATGACCGGTCCTGTCCCTGATCTGTCCGCTGCCGAGCTCGAGGACCTGCCGGTCCATGCCACCGAAATCGAGGCCGCTGCGGAGCGGCTCGAGTCCGTCCTGCGCCGCACCCCGCTCGAGCTGAGCCCGCGCCTGTCCTCCCTCGCCGGGGTGCCGGTCTGGCTCAAGCGCGAGGACCTCCAGTCCGTGCGCTCCTACAAGCTGCGCGGCGCGCACCTGTTCCTCGACTCCCTCGATGAGCGCGAGCGGGAGGCCGGGGTGGTCGCCGCGAGCGCCGGGAACCATGCCCAGGGCGTCGCCCGCGCCTGCCGCGCGCTCGGCATCCACGGCCGGATCTACGTCCCGAGCACCACGCCCCGCCAGAAACGGGACCGGATCACCTCGATCGGCGGAGACCATGTGGAGCTCCAGCTGGTGGGCGAGACCTTCGACGACGCCGCCGAGGCCGCCGCACAGGACGCGGACCGCACCGGCGCGACCCTGGTCCCGCCCTTCGACCATCCGATGATCATGGCCGGTCAGGGCACCGTCGCGCTCGAGGCCGCGGACCAGCTGCGCACCGAGCACGGCCGGGAGATGGGCACGATGGTGGTGCCCGTCGGCGGCGGCGGTCTGCTGGGCGGCTGCGGGGCCTGGCTGCGCGAACGCTCCCCGAGCACCCGGATCATCGGCGTCGAACCGGCCGGTGCGGTGTCGATGGCGGCGGCGGTCCGCGCGGGCCGACCCGTGACCCTCCACGAGATGGAGCGCTTCGTGGACGGTGCCGCGGTGCGGCGCGTCGGAGCGGGCCCGCTGCGCATGGTCCAGGCGATCTCCCCGGAGCTCCTCGCGGTCGAGGAGGGTGCGGTGTGCACCGAGATGCTCGAGCT
>DAHVRS010000074.1 GCA_027322375.1 Brachybacterium sp.
TCCGGCTCCTCCCAGGCGAGCAGGATCTGCGCGGCCGAGCCGGCCCGCATGGTGAGCGCCGAACCGAGCGGGACCGAGTCCCGCAGGCCGATCGGGCGCTCGGCCGCGGCGACGCAGATGCGATGGTCGCCCTGGCGGCGATAGAGCTGAGCGGACTCCCCGGTGTGGTCCCGCAGCGCGGCGAGCACGGGGCCCGCCGAGGCCAGCAGGCGGTCCTCGCCCGCGGCGGCCGCGAGCTCGCCCAGGCGCGGGCCCAGGATGAATCGTCCCTGCATGTCGCGGGCCACGAGATGGTGGTACTCGAGCGCGACCGCGAGGCGGTGCGCGGTGGGTCGTGCGAGGCCCGTCGACTGCACGAGCTGCGCGAGGGTCGCGGGTCCTGCCTCGAGGGCGCCGAGCACGATCGCCGCCTTGTCGAGCACGCCGACTCCGCTGCCGTTCTCCTCCGGGGTCTTGTCCATGCTCCGATACTGCCGTCTTATTGGGTGAGACGCAAGTGCGGCGCCCCGCCCGCGCGCCAACGATGGGGGAGCGCTCGCACCCCGAGCGCCTCTCAGCAGTCGGCACGCGTCCCCACAACGGGCGCAGGGAAGGATCGTCATGGCGGGGACCCTCGCAGAGAAGGTGTGGGCGGATCATGTGGTCCGCCGAGGAGAGAACGGCGAGCCGGACCTGCTGTACATCGACCTCCAGCTGCTGCATGAGGTGACCAGCCCCCAGGCCTTCGACGGCCTGCGCCAGGAGGGCCGCACCCCGCGCCGCATCGACCAGACGATCGCGACCGAGGACCACAACACCCCCACGATCGACATCGACAAGCCGATCGCGGACATCACCTCACGCACCCAGATCGAGACCCTGCGCCGCAATGCCGAGGAGTTCGGCGTGCGCATCCACTCGCTCGGTGACAAGGACCAGGGCATCGTCCACGTGGTGGGACCGCAGCTGGGCCTGACCATGCCCGGCATCACCGTCGTGTGCGGTGACTCCCACACCTCGACCCACGGCGCCTTCGGTGCGCTCGCCTTCGGCATCGGCACGAGCGAGGTCGAGCACGTGCTCGCCACCCAGACGCTCCCGCTGACCCCCTTCAAGACGATGGCCGTCACGGTCACCGGCTCCCTGAAGCCCGGCGTCACCGCGAAGGACATCATCCTCGCCGTGATCGCGAAGATCGGCACCGGCGGCGGCGCGGGCTACGTGCTCGAGTACCGCGGCGAGGCCATCCGCGAGCTCTCCATGGAGGGCCGCATGACCATCTGCAACATGTCCATCGAGGCCGGTGCCCGCGCCGGCATGATCGCCCCGGACGAGACCACCTTCGAGTACGTCAAGGGCCGTCCCCATGCCCCGCAGGGCGAGGACTGGGACGAGGCCGTCGCCTACTGGAAGACGCTGCGCACCGACGACGACGCGACCTTCGACGCCGAGGTCGTCATCGACGCGGACCAGCTCGAGCCCTTCGTCACCTGGGGCACGAACCCCGGCCAGGGCCTTCCCCTCTCCGCTGCGGTCCCCGCCCCCGAGGACTTCGTCGACCAGACGGACCGCTCCGCCGCCGAGCGCGCGCTGGAGTACATGGACCTCGTCCCCGGCACCCCGCTGAAGGACATCAAGGTCGACACCGTCTTCATGGGCTCGTGCACCAACGGCCGCATCGAGGACCTCCGCGCCTTCGCCTCCGTCCTCGAGGGCCGCACCAAGCACCCCGACGTGCGCGTCCTGGTGGTCCCCGGCTCCGCCCGCGTCCGCCTCCAGGCCGAGCAGGTGGGCCTGGAGAAGGTCTTCTTCGACTTCGGTGCGGAGTGGCGCCAGGCCGGCTGCTCGATGTGCCTGGGCATGAACCCCGACCAGCTCGCCCCCGGTGAGTGCGCCGCCTCCACCTCCAACCGCAACTTCGAGGGACGTCAGGGCAAGGGCGGGCGCACCCACCTCGTCTCGCCCGTCGTCGCCGCGGCCACCGCCGTGCGCGGCACCCTGTCCTCCCCGTCCGACCTGCTGACCAACGCCTGAGGAGCCCCGCCATGGAAGCCTTCACCACGCACACCGGCATCGGCGTCCCGCTGCGTCGCAGCAACGTCGACACCGACCAGATCATCCCTGCCGTCTACCTCAAGCGCGTCACCAAGACCGGCTTCGACGACGGTCTTTTCAACGCCTGGCGCACCAACGACCCCGAGTTCGTGCTGAACCAGCCGGCCTACGCGAAGGGCTCCGTGCTCGTCGCCGGCCCCGACTTCGGCACCGGCTCCTCCCGCGAGCACGCCGTCTGGGCACTGCGCGACTACGGTTTCAAGGCCGTGCTCTCCACCCGCTTCGCGGAGATCTTCCGCGGCAATGCGGGCAAGCAGGGTCTCGTCGCGGGCATCCTCTCCCAGGACGACATCGAGCAGCTGTGGAAGATCCTCGAGGAGAACCCCGGCACCGAAGTGACCGTCGACCTCGAGAACCGACAGGTCCACGCGGGCGATGCGACCTTCCGCTTCGAGATCGACGACTACACCCGCTGGCGCCTCATGGAGGGCCTGGACGACATCGCCCTCACCCTCCGTCACGAGGAGGACATCTCCGCCTTCGAGGCGAAGCGTCCCTCCTGGATGCCGAAGACCCTCCCGGTCCGCACCGCGGATACTCAGGTCTGATCACCGGGCCGCCCATTCAGCCCGCGAACCGTCTGCGACCTGTCCGCCCCCGACACCCGGGGGAGGGCAGGTCGCTCCGGTATGGTGAGCCGGTCAGCAAGGGGCGCCACCGGCGCTCGGGCCAGCGAGGCAAGGACACCATGAGCTCGACATTCCATGTGCGCGGAGGGCGCCCGCTGGACGGTGCGATCACCGTCCGCGGCGCGAAGAACCTGGTCTCGAAGGCGATGGTCGCCGCCCTGCTGGGCGAGTCTCCGAGCATTCTGCGCTCGGTCCCGGACATCTCCGACGTCCGCATCGTCTCGAACCTGCTCTCCATCCACGGCGTGAAGATCAAGCACGACGTCGAGGGCGGAGTGCTCGAGCTCGATCCGTCGAACGTGGAGCGCGCCCACGTCGCGGACATCGACGCACACGCCGGCTCCTCCCGCATCCCGATCCTCTTCTGCGGCCCGCTCCTGCACCGCCTGGGCGAGGCGATCATCCCCGACCTCGGCGGCTGCCGGATCGGCGACCGGCCCATCAACTACCACCTCGACGTGCTGCGCAGCTTCGGCGCCGTCGTGGACAAGCGCGAGATGGGCATCCACATCACCGCGCCCGACGGCCTGCGCGGCACCAAGATCGACCTCGAGTACCCGAGCGCCGGCGCGACCGAGCAGGTGCCGCTCACGGCAGTGCGCGCCCAGGGCATCACCGAGCTCACCAATGCCGCGGTCGAGCCCGAGATCGAG
>DAHVRS010000075.1 GCA_027322375.1 Brachybacterium sp.
GGCCGACGCTTCGTCGACGAGCTCGCCGCCCGCGACGTGGTCACCCGGGCGATGGCGGCGACCATGGCCGCGCAGGACGGCGCCCCGGTGCTGCTGGATGCGACCGCACTCGGTGCGGATTTCCTGCGCCGACGCTTCCCGACGATCGACGTGGCCGTCCGTGCGGAGGGCCTGGACTGGGCGAGCGACCCGATCCCTGTCACCCCCGCAGCGCATTACTGGATGGGCGGGATCCGCACCGACCTCGACGGATGCACCTCCCTGCCCGGGCTGTTCGCGGCGGGGGAGTGCGCCTGCACCGGCGTGCACGGCGCGAACCGACTCGCCTCGAACTCCCTGCTCGAGGGCGCAGTCTTCGGAGCCCGCGCCGCCGACGCCGCCCTCGCCCCCGCCCTCCCCACCACGGTTTTGCCCGCCGCGCTTCCAAGAACGGAAGCAGGGCGGGCAAACCCGGGGGAGAGAGGGACGGATCCGATCGGGACGGACCCGGCAGGTGCTGCCTGGACCCGCGCTGAGCTGCAGGAGGAGATGTGGTCCCATGCGGGGCCGCTCCGCTCCGGTGAGGGCCGCTCCCTCCTCGAGGACTGGGCCGCCCCGGCCCCCACCACCGTGCGGGCGCTCGAGGACCGCAACCTGCTCCTGCTCGGTCGGCTGCTGCTGGCCGAGATCCGCCGACCCACCCGCCTGGAGGCCCCCGCATGCTGACCCGCGCCCTCATCGACCCGATCGTCCGCGCCGCCCTCGCCGAGGACGCGCCCTGGGGCGACCTCACCGGGCAGCTGCTGGTCCCTGCCACGGCGACCGCGACCGCACGCCTCGTCGCTCGCGAGGCAGGCACCCTCGCCGGGATCGACGTGTTCGCCGCCGCGTTCACCCTCACCGACCTGTCCGTGCAGGTCACGCCGCTGTTCGCCGACGGGGACCGCTTCGAGACGGGGGCCGTGCTCGCCGAGGTCACCGGCCCCGCCCGCGCCGTGCTCCAGGCCGAGCGAGTAGGGCTGAACCTGCTGCAGCGTCTGTGCGCGACCGCGACCCTCACCGCCGCCCTCGTCGCGGCCGTCGAGGGCACCGGCGCCCGCATCACCGACACCCGCAAGACCACGCCCGGCCTGCGCGTCCTCGAGAAGCATGCGGTGCGCTGCGGCGGCGGGATCAACCACCGCTTCACTCTCTCCGACGGGGTCATGGCGAAGGACAACCACCTTGCCGTCCTCGCCCAGTCCGGCATCGGCGTGGAGGAGGCGCTGCGCGAAGCCCGCACTCGGCTCAGCCACATGACCCGCCTCGAGGTCGAGGTGGACCGCCTGGACCAGATCGCCCCGGTCCTCGCCGGCGGGGCCGACGTGATCATGCTCGACAACTTCTCGCTCGAGGACCTCCGCGCCGGGGTCGCGCAGATCGCGGGCCGCGCCGTGGTCGAGGCGTCCGGCACCATCACCCTGGACACCGTCCGCGAGGTGGCCCTGACCGGCGTGGACGTCATCTCCTCGGGCGCGCTCACCCACTCCGCCGGCAGCCTCGACCTCGGGCTCGACATGGACGTGCGGGCATGACCAGCACAGACACGAGCACCGGCACCGCCACATCGGCAGCCGCATCGGCCGACGCGACTGCTGAAGCGGGTGCGAGCGTCGGCATGGTGTATCTCGACGCGGCCGCTGCGGGGCCCGTGCGCCGCGAAGCGCTCGAGGCGGCCTGGCCGTATCTCACCGGCGTGTTCGCGAACCCCTCCTCCCACCACATGGCCGGCGAGGCCTCCGCGGCGGGACTCGAGGACGCCCGGGCCCGGGCCGCACGCGTGCTCGGCGTGCGCCGGCACGAGATCGTGTTCACCGCGGGCGGGACGGAGGCGGCGAACCTCGCGATCAAGGGCCTCGCCCTCGCCTCCCCGCGCGGGAAGCACCTGGTCACCTCCCCGCTCGAGCACGAGGCGGTCCGCGAATCGGTTGACTTCCTTCGCCGTCTCCACGGCTTCGAGGTGACCGAGGTGGCGGTGGGTCCTGACGGTGAGATCACCCCGCAGGCCCTGCGCGAGGCGCTGCGCCTGGACACCACGCTCGTCACCCTCGCGCTCGCGAACAGCGAGACCGGCGCGGTCACCGACGTGCGGACCCTCGCCGAGATCGCGCACGAGGTCGGGGCGCTCTTCCACACCGACGCAGTGCAGGCCGCGGGCTGGCTGGACCTGCGCGGACTGGGCGTGGACGCGCTCACCCTCGCCGGGCACAAGGTCGGCGCGCCGAAGGGCAGCGGGCTCGCGATGCTCCGCGGCCGCCTGCCCGTCGAACCCCTCGTGCACGGCGGCGGGCAGGAGAACGGCCGACGCTCCGGCACCGAGAACGTCGCCTTCGCCGTCGCGCTCGCCGTCGCCCTCGAGCTCGCCGAGGCCGAACGGGAAGAGCGTGCCGCACGTACCGCCCCGCTGCGGGACCTGCTGCTCGAGCGCGCGCTCGATGCGGGCGCCGTGCTCGTCGGCCCTCGCACACCCCGCCACCCTGGCCACCTCGCCTTCTGCGTGCCCGGCCGCAGCGGGGAGTCGGTGCTGCTGGACCTCGAGCGGCGCGGGGTGACCGCCTCGAGCGGCTCCGCCTGCGCCGCGGGCAGCGATGAGCCGAGCCCGGTCCTGCTCGCCCTCGGTATCCCCGCGCAGCTCGCGCAGTCCTCGGTGCGCCTCACGCTCGGCGGCGACACCACCGCCGAGCAGGCCGCGCACGCCGCCGAGGCGCTCACCGCGGTGCTCGCTCCCGCTGCCCCGTCGGCAGCATCGATCGCCCCACCGGCTGTCCCGTCGGCCGTCTCGTAGGCCGCCCCGTCGGCCGATCCATTGTCGCCAGCGCCTGCCGGGCTTACCGTGGACGGAGAATCATCCCTGCGGTGAAGGAGCTGGCGGTGTCCGAGATCAAGGACCGTTACGACCACGTCATCATCGGAGGAGGGATCGCCGCGGACGCCGCCGCTCGCGCGATCCACCAGCGCGCCCCGGAAGCGAGCATCGCGATCATCTCTGCGGACCCGCACCAGCCCGTCTACCGCCCCGCGCTGTCCAAGGACCTCTGGAGCGGCGATGACCCCGACCCGGACAGCCAGGCTCTCCACACTGCCGAGGAGACCGGCGCCGAACTGTTCACCGGCACCATGGTCACCGACCTGCTGCCCGCCTCCCACACCGTGGTCACCGCGCGCGGCCAGCGCGTCCACTACGGCACCGCCCTGCTCGCCACCGGCGCCTCGCCGCGGCACCTGCCGGGCGTGAAGGACCCTCGCGTCGCCTACCTCCGCACCGTGGGCGACTACCGCCACCTGCGCGATCTCGCGACCGACGGGGCGCGCGTGGTCGTCGTGGGCGGCGGCTACATCGGCACCGAGGTCGCCGCAGCGCTCACCCGCACCGGCGCGCAGGTCACCCTTGCCCACTCCGGGCAGCGGCTCCTCGCGTGTCTGTTCCCCGAATCGCTCACCGCGCACGTCGAGCAGGTGTTCACCGCCCGCGGCATCACGCTGCGGCCCGGCTTCCGCCTGGCCAGCATCGACACCGGCCACGAGCTCGTTCTGCACGGCGAGGACGGCAGCACTCTCACGGCCGACGCCGTGGTGCTGGGCCTCAGCGCGAGCCTGAACACCGCGCTCGCCGCCCCCGCCCACCTCACCCGCGAGGGCGACGCCGTCGTGGTCGACTCCCAGCTGCGCACCAGCGCGGCCGACGTCTATGCCGCCGGCGACATCATCTGGTTCGAGGACCCGCTGCTGGGCCGGCGCCGCGTCGAGCACGTCGACCACGCCCAGACCTCCGGCGACCTCGCCGGACGGAACATGGCCGGGGCTGGGGAGGACTACACAGCCACGCCTCTGTTCTTCTCCGACTTGTTCGATGACGGCTACGAGGCGGTGGGCGAGCTGGACACGCGCCACGAGACGCACGAGGTGTGGAACCAGGACCGCACCGCCGCCGTCATCCACTACCTGAAGGACGGTGCGGTGCGCGGCGTGCTGCTGTGGAACACCTGGGACTCCGTCCCCGCCGCCCGCCAGCTCATCGCCGACTCCGCCGGCGGTGCGCTCAGCACCGAGGAGATCACGGCGCGGATCCAGCCCGGCTGATGCCGTGATGAGGTGAACCGATGCGCGTGACCTGCTGATCTTCGCTGTGCCATCGCGCGGTGATCGATCAGCAGGCCGTGCGGCAATGGCACCGGGACCGACGTCGGCCGCTGCAGATCCTCGGCGTTCTGCTCGGCGTCGTCGTGCTGCTGGGCTGCGCCGAACGGCTCCACGAGAGCATCGGCACCTGGGGCGTGTTCGTGTTCTGGGCCGTCGCTGGGCTCAACGCGGCGGCCTGGCCGCTCGCGTTCCTCGTCATCGAGATCGGCAGAGCGCCGCGCGGCGGGCGAGCCGTCCTCGCGACCGCGCTCGGGATCACACTGTCCAGCCTCGGGCTGCTGCTGGTCGGGTGGGGCCTGGTCATGGTGCTCGCCCCGGAATACACCGTGGGCTGGTACCTGCCCGCGCGCGGCGGCAATGGGACCGAGATCCGTGATGCGACCGGTGCGCGGAGCGCGGGACGCCTCATGACCCTGGTGGGAGCCGTGGGCTCTTTGCTGGCTGTGGCGCTCGCTGTCGCCGTGGGGGACCGAGAACCGGAGGCGCACGACGCGACGACGCGCAGGCAGCAGATGCGCAGGATGCGGAACCGCGAGACGCGGGGCGAGGGACGCCTCCCCTCGCTCGCCGCCACGCTCGGGGCCAACGCCGGGATCACGATGCTGGCGTGCGGAGGCCTCTTCTGGCTCGTCGCGCTCGGCATCGGGATCATCTCGATGATCCAGTACCGCGGGGTGCGGGAGCGGCTCGCAGAGTGCCTTCCCGGGATCCGGTCGTGCTCCACGGAGGTCTGGGTGGCGAACGAGCTGCCCTGGGTCCTCGCGCTCGGGAGCGCGCTGGCACTGCTAATGCTCGGCGTGGTCCTGCGGCGGACACCATGAGCGCCGCGGAGCATCCGCACCTGGAGGAGGCCACGATCGAGGTCCCTTCCGGGCGCTCGCCGGAGATCCCCGTCTCCGTCCAGATCACGATGGCGGGGGAGGCTCCGGAGATGCCGGCCGCAGAAGCGCTGGACCTCCTCGTCGCCGCCTGCGCCTACGTCCCCTCGCCCTGGCGCTCCACGACCGCGGAGTCGACCTGGGTGCGGGTCACCTATTCCTCCGAGGAGAACAGCTCCCGCTTCGTGCACCTGGACTGTGGAGCCGGCCAGCGCCAGGCGGTCGGTGACCTGCTCACCTGGATGGAACAGCACCCGGCAGGCCCCGCGGTGGCGGACATCAGCCTGAAGACCCGTGACGACGGTGCGCTCGAGACGCAGCTCTACCTCGCAGACACCACGGCTCCCACCGTCCAGGCCGGGCTGGAGCACCTGTGCGCCCTTCCGGAGACCGAGGGCGTCCAGCGCACGAGCACGCTGATGGACAGCACCGCGACCCGCGAGATCCGCGACGTCGACTGCACCGACCCGGACGCGGCCCTCGAGGCCTGGCACGCTCAGGACTAGGAGCGTCCTCACGGATAGGCGGGGCACCCTCGGACCAGGCGGGCCGCGCCTGGCAGACTGAGCCCGTGAGCACCCCGATGACCCCCTCCTCCCTGCCTTGGCCCACCGGCGCGACCCCGCTGCCCGTCGCCGAGGTGCGCGCCGTGCTGGACCGCCTCGCCTCGCTGGCCACCGTCCACGCGCAGGATGTGACCCTCCTGCCCGGCCTCGCCGTCGCCGAGGAGGAGCTGCCCGCCGACCCGCCACCCGCCCTCGAGCAGATCACCGACGAGCTCGGCGGCCTGCGTGTCCGCGGCCACGACGTGCTCGACCTCCAGGTCGAGACCCGCACTGACGTCGGGCCCTACACCCTGCTCGGCGAGCCCACCAGCTGGTACCCGCTGCACGAGAGCCCCGAGGCAGCGGTCGTGCTGGTCCTGGACGAGGACGGCACCCCCGGCGCCGTGCACGGCATCGGCGAGGATCTCGCGCTGCGCCTGGCCGCCCCGGACCTGCCCGCCTATCTCGAGCGCGTCGCCGACGCCGTCGAGGTCGTGCTCGCCGCGCTCTCCGCCCGCGGCCCCGCCGAGGACGACGACGCCTCCGCACGCGACGACGCCGCCGAGGAGCTGTTGCGCGCCCACCTGTTCGACGCCCTCTTCGAGGCCGACGGCACCGAGATGCCGCTCGTCCCGGCGGCCGAGTCCGGCATCGCGGACCTCCCCGCGGGCACGCTCGCCGTCGCCGACCTGCGGGACGCCCCGCTCGGTGCCCGCGTTGACGCGCTCGAGGTGGACCTGCCCGGCGACCCCCTGGACCTGCGAATCGGGTTCCGCGAAGGCGGGCGCCTGGTCGTGCTGCACAGCGTCTGAACCGCACTGGCTGGTGCCTGAGCAGGGCGGAAGCACGCGAACCCGGCGGGACGGGAACGGGCCGAGGTCTACCCTGGAGAGGAAGCCTCCGCGACCGCGCGGCACCCTGACCAGGAGAGTGTCATGTCCACGCCCAGCCCGTCCGCCCCCGCCCCGGTCCTCGTCCTCGTCCCCGGCGCTGCTGGCGCCCCGGCCGGCGGCGGGCCCCGCTTCCACCTCGCCGATGCGAACGAGCCCCACCTCCTCGTCACCGACCTCGTCGCCACCCGCGGCGACGGGATCTTCGAGACGATCGGCGCGTTCGACGGCCGGCCCGTGAACGTCGGCCCCCACCTCGCCCGGCTGGCCCGCAGCGCCGAGATGATGGGGCTGCCCTCCCCGGACCAGGAGCTGATCGCCCAGGCGGTCGACGCCGCGATCGCCGCCCACGAGAGGGTCGCTGAGCTCAGCGTGCGCGTGATGTACACCCGCGGCGTCGAGGGCTCCGGCACCCCCACCTGCTGGATCCACGCGAAGGTCTCCGACGACTGGTCCGCCTACCGGGCCGGGATGAAGGTGGCCGTGCTGGACCGCGGCCTGCCCACCACCGCCGCCGCGACCAGCCCTTGGCTGCTCCAGGGCGCGAAGACCCTCAGCTACGCCGTGAACATGGCGGCGGTGCGCGAGGCGAAGCGCCGCGGCGCCGCGGATGTCCTCTTCCTCGCCAGCGACGGCTTCGTGCTCGA
>DAHVRS010000085.1 GCA_027322375.1 Brachybacterium sp.
GCACTCCGGTGTGGGTGTCGCCCGCGCCGTTGGTGTCCACCGGCGTCTGCGGGAAGGCGGGGATCCCGGTGCCGCGGCCGTGGTGGAAGACGAAGCAGCCCTTGTCACCGTCCCGCACGATCACTACGGAGTCAGGGCGCATGCGCCGACGGATCGCCTCCGGAGTGTCTTCGAGATGGTCCAGGTCCGTCAGCGCCCGTGCCTCGTCCGCGTTCGAGGTCCACACGGTGGTGCGGGCGAGCACGCGCCTCTGCACCTCGGCGGGGAAGATTGCGAAGGGATCGCCCGGATCCAGCACCACATCCACCCCGTCCGGCAGCGCCTCGAGGAACTCCAGCAGCGGCTCGCGCGTGGGCTCGAAGAGGCTGTACCCGGAGACGCATACGAGGTCGCCAGGCTGGGGCGCGAGCGTCGCGAGCGACGCTCCGGTGATCTCCCGCTCCGCCCCGTACACGGTGAGGAAGGTCCGCTCCGCCGACGGCTCGAGCAGCACCACGCAGTAGCCGGTGTCCGCACCCTCGCGCGGTGCGTCCGAGAGCGCGACCCCGTCGGCCCCCAGCACCTCGCGGATCAGGTCCCCGTTCGGGCCGGTGCCGTGTGCGCCGCCGTGCACCGCCTCCGCGCCGGTGCGGGCGGCGGCGAGGAGCGTGGTGACGGCGCCGCCGGCATAGCGGCGCTCGCTGCGGGCGTTGGCGTTCCCGCCGCGCGTGGGCAGGGCATCGACCTCGAGGATCACGTCGACGAGAGCCTGGGCGGTGTGCAGCACTCTGGACATGCGCCCGAGTGTAGGTGGCACCATGGCCCGATGACGTCCCGCCCCCGCCGCGCCCCCATCCTCATCGCCCTCGTGGCGGTGATCGCTCTCGTCGCGGGAACGCTCATCTGGCGCTCCCAGGCCGACGACGGCACCGACGCCGCCGAAGCCCTCGCCGCATCGTTGGCCAAGGGCGGCACGGCCCTCGACGACGAGGTCCTCGGCGCCGTGCGCGAGACCGGCGCGACCTCCACCGTGAGCCTCGCGGACGCGGGCCAAGCGAAGGACGGCACCCGCACCGCCACCTACGCCTGGACCTGGACCTTCCCGGACGACGCCGGGACCTGGGAGTACACCACCACGGCGACCCTCGCTAAGGGCGACGACGGCTGGACCCCGCAGCTCGACCCGGCGGCGCTCGCCCCCGATCTCGCCGACGACGAGACGCTCGCCGTGCGCGCCATCGCCCCCGAGTGCGGCACGATCACCGACCGCGACGGCACCCAGCTGTTCGGCCCGCGCGACGTGAAGGTCCTGGGTCTGGACAAGTCTCAGCTCTCGGCCGACGAGCTGGACTCCGCGGCGCGCGAGCTCGCGGGCGTCCTCGGCATCGAGGCCGACCGCTACGCCGAGACGGTCGCCGGCGCGGGGGAGAAGGCCTTCGTCCCCGCCCTCACGATCCGCGTCACCGATGAGGGGAACTACCGCCTCGACGACGCCGCGGACGTCCCCGGCTTCCTCGCCGTCGAGCAGGAGCGGCCCCTCGCCGCCGAGCGTGACTACGCCCCGGGGATCCTCGGCTCCCTGCGCGAAGCGACCGCGGAGGACATCGAGAACTCCGACGGTGAGCTCCAGGCCGGCGATCTTGTGGCCACCGGCGGCGTCCTCGCTGCTGAGGAGGACGAAATCCTCGGCACCGAGGGCCTCGAGATTCTCGCCACTGGCGGCGAGCAGGATCGCTCCCTGTTCAGCGTCGACCCGGTCGACGGCACCGCCGTGCGCACCACGCTCGACGATGACCTGCAGCGCGCGGCGACCGCCGCGATCGCCGACGAGGACGCGCCGTCGGCCGTGATCGTGCTCAGCGCCTCCACCGGCGGTGTGCTCGCCTCCGCGCTCGGGCCGACGGGTCAGTCCTACCCGGTGGGCCTCGTCGGGCAGTACGCCCCGGGCTCGACGTTCAAGGCCGTGACCGCCCTGTCGCTGCTGCGCGCGGGAGTCACGCCCGACACCGAGCTCGAGTGCCCCGAGACGGCGACCGTCGCCGGGCGCTCCTTCAAGAACGCCGACTCGATGGACCCCTCCCTCTTCGGCACGATGCCGCTGCGCTCCGTCATCGCGCACTCCTGCAACACCGCGCTGCTGCTCCAGTACGAGACCGTGGATCAGGCGCAGCTCGCTGACGCCGCGACCACGCTCGGCATCGGCCAGGACGCCCCCGCCGGGCTCGATGCCTTCATGGGCTCGATCGACCCGTCCGACGAGGGGGTGGAGCACGCCGCCGCGATGATGGGTCAGGGTCGCGTGCTCACCTCGCCGCTCTCCATGGCGACCGTCCTCGCCTCCATCCAGAACGGCTCCACCGTCACCCCGCGGATTCTCGCTGACCAGGAGGCCGAGAAGGTCGACGTCCCCACCCCGCTCACCGACGACGAGACCGCGCAGCTGCAGGAGATGCTGCGCGGCGTGGTCACCGACGGCAGCCTGCACGCCTTCGCGGACCTGCCCGGCGAGCCTGTGATCGGCAAGACCGGCACGGCGGAGTGGGTGAACTCCGATGGAGAGCTGAAGCTGCACTCCTGGGTGATCGTCGCGCAGGGCGATCTGGTGGTCGCCGCCTTCGTCGAGGACGGCGGCTACGGCGCGACGACCGCCGGGCCGATCGCCCGCGAGGTGCTCGAGCAGGGCTAGAGCGCGGCGACCACTTCGAGGGCCTGGCGGATCGCGCGCTCCGCATCGAGCTCGGCGGCGACGTCGGCCCCACCGACCACGTGGACGCGCGGGGCGCGGCCGCGCCGGGCCGCGATCACCTCGCCGGCGAGGTCGTCGACGCTGACCTGTCCGGCGCACACCACGATCGTGTCCACGTCCAGCACCAGGTCCTCCCCGTCCTCGAGGATGTGCAGGCCCTGCGCGTCGACGTGGTGGTAGGTGACGCCGCGGTGCTTCACCACCCCGGCGTGGCGCAGCTCGGCGCGGTGCACCCAGCCCGTCGTCCGCCCGAGGCCCGCCCCGATCTTCGTGGTCTTGCGCTGCAGCAGGTGCACCTCGCGCCGCGGCGTCTCCGCCGGCCGGGCCGTGACCCCGCCGCGATGCTCCTCATCAGCGCCGACGATGCCCCAGTGCTCGCGCCAGCGGTCCACGTCGAGGCTCGGGGAGGGGCGTGGGGCGGTGAGGAACTCGGCGACGTCCACCCCGATTCCACCCGCCCCGATGATCGCCACCTTCTGTCCAGCCTCCGCCCGCCCCTCGAGCAGGTCCGCGTAGCTGATCACCTCGGGCCCACCGACTCGCTCGAGGGAGATCTCCCGCGGCGCGACCCCGGTGGCGATGATGACGTCGTGGAAGCCCTGCAGCTCCTGCGCCGTGGGCCGCATGTTCAGTCGCATCCCGACCCCGGCCGCGGGGAGCCGCATCCGCCACGAGGTGATCGCCTGCGCGTAGTCCTCCTTGCCGGGGATCCGGGCGGCGAGCCGCAGCTGCCCGCCGATCTCGCCGGTCGCCTCGTAGAGGGTGACGATGTGGCCGCGCTCGGCGGCGGCGAGGGCGGCTTCGAGCCCCGCGGGTCCTGCGCCGACGACGGCGACGCGCCGCACCCGGCGCTGCGTCACCGGCCGCAGCACCAGCTCGGTCTCGTACCCGGCGCGGGGGTTCACCAGGCAGCTCGCCCGCTTCCCGTCGAACACCTTGTCCAGGCAGGCCTGGTTGCAGGCGATGCAGGCGACGACCTGCGCGGCCCGGCCGGAGGCGAGCTTCGCGGGCAGCTGCGGGTCTGCGAGCAGGGGCCTCGCCATCGAGACGAGGTCCGCCTGTCCAGCCGCGAGGAGGTCCTCGGCGACGCCCGGGTCGTGGATCCGGTTCGAGGCGATCACCGGCACGTCCACGACCTCGCGCAGCGCCGCGGTCTCTGCGGCGAAGGCGGCGCGCGGCACGGAGGTGACGATCGTGGGCACGCGTGCCTCGTGCCAGCCGATCCCGGTGGAGAGCACGTCCGCGCCGCGCTCGACGAGCCCGCGCGCGAGGGCGGTCACCTCGTCCCAGGTCTGCCCTTCCGGCACGAGGTCCAGCAGGGAGATGCGGTAGCTGAGCAGTGCGTCCGGGCCGAGCGCATCCCGCACCGCGGCAGTCACCGCGAGCGGCAGCGCCCGTCGTCCCTCCGCACCGCGGCCAAAGCGGTCCCGGCGACGGTTCGTGCGCGGGGCGAGGAACTGGTTCAGCAGATAGCCCTCGCTGCCCATGATCTCCACCCCGTCGTACCCCGCCTCACGGGCGCGGCCAGCCGCCTCGGCGAAGCTCGAGATGGTCCGCTGCACCCCGCGCCGCGTGAGCCGACGGGCGCGGAAGGGCGAGAGCGGGGAGCGGCCGCCGCGTGCGGAGGCGGCCAGCGGGTGCACGCCGTAGCGGCCGGCATGCAGCAGCTGGAGGAGGATCCGCCCGTCGGCCTCCGGCGTGTGAACGGCATGGTCATCGACGAGGAACAGCGATCCGCGCCCCGTCTCGAGTACTGCGCCGTCGACGTCGACGAGCAGTGCATCACGATCGACGGTCCA
>DAHVRS010000103.1 GCA_027322375.1 Brachybacterium sp.
GGCCTCGCCATCCGCTGCGCGGCCGTCGGCGTCCTCGGTGTTCCGGGCGTCGTCCTCGGCGTTTCCGGCGTTCTCTTCGGCGTTCTCCTCGGCGGCGTCCCGCTCGACCGCACCGGCGACGACGGAACACACGGCCGTCACCGCGGCCAGCAGCATGGCGATCCACGTCCACACGACCCCAGGGCCCGCCGAGGCGAGCCCGCCTGCCGAACCGGTCGCGGTCACCGCCGTGTCGAGCACAGCCGTACCCGCGACGAGCACGGACACCCATGCCACCGACAGCACCGGCCGGAGCACGGCGGCGGCACGTCGCGTGCTCACCGCGTCGACCACGACGGCCACCCCGATGGCGCCGACCACCAGTCCAGCAGTCAGCAGCGTCCAGGAGACCGGCGATCACCACCTGCAACGGCACCACCGGTATCCACAGCCCGAGCGCGAGCACGATCTCCGCGATCGGCAGGACCGAGGCGGCCGCGTGATGCAGACCCAGTGCGGGGATCCGCAACGAGGTCATCGCATCCTCGGTCGCCCGGCGCTCGCCGAGCTTCGCGAGCCCCGAGACGAGCAGCGTGATCGACAGCAGGATCGGTGCGGCCAGCAGCACAGCCATGCGGGGAGCCTCCTCACGCCGGCCCGCCCTTCGGGCGACGTCAGCACCCATTGTCCGATATCAGAGCGCTCCAGAGCAGGTCGATGCGGGTCGTTCGCGCTCGGCGCATCTGCTGCTGCGACGGCGGCCTGACACGGGACGCAGGCCGGCAGTCGGCCTGCGACGCACCGTGGCGGCGGGACGCGCAGGTCCTACGCTGGAGGAATGTCCACCGACGCGCACCAGGCCGCTCCCGACACCCTCGACCCCGCCCGCCGCGACGCGATCCTCGCCGACCACGCCGCGCTGCGCGCCTCCTTCGCCGCCGGGACCACGGCGGAGGTCAGCGCGCGCCTGGCGCAGCTCGAGGCGCTGCGCCGCGGCATCCGGGCGGAGGAGCCTCGCCTGGTCGCGGCGCTCGCGAAGGACCTCGGCAAGTCCCGCACCGAGAGCGCGCTCACCGAGATCGGCGTGGTCCTCCAGGAGATCACGCACACGATCCGCCACCTGCGCTCCTGGCTCGCACCGCAGCGACTCTCCCTAGGCCCGCTCCTCGCCCCGGCAAAGGGCCAGCTCGTGCGGGAACCGCTCGGGACGGTGCTGATCATCGCGCCGTGGAACTACCCCGTGAACCTCACCCTCGGCCCGCTCGTCGCGGCGATCGCGGGCGGCAACACCGCGCTCGTGAAGCCCAGCGAGGTCGCGCCCGCCACCTCCGCCGCTCTCGCCCACCTGCTGCGCACCCATCTCGGCCCCGGCTGGGTGCGGGTCGTCGAGGGGGCGGTCGCGGAGACCACGCTTCTGCTCGAGCAGCGGTTCGATCTGATCTTCTACACCGGGAACTCGCGGGTGGGCCGGATCGTGGCCCGGGCCGCCGCCGAGCACCTCACCCCCACTGTCCTCGAGCTGGGCGGGAAATCGCCCGTGTTCGTGGACGAGGGCGTGGACCTCGCCGTTGCCGCGCGCCGCATCGTGTGGGGGAAGTTCACCAATGCCGGGCAGACCTGCATCGCCCCGGACTACCTCATGGCCACCGAGCGCACCCTCGAGCAGCTGAAGCCCCACCTGGTGAAGGCCGTCCGCGCCCTCTACGGCACACGCCCCGAGCGCAGCGCCGACTACGGCCGCATGGTCTCGACCGGCCACTTCGACCGCGTCCTCGCCCTCATCGACGACGAGAAGGCGCTGATCGGTGGATCTGAGACCGCGGACCGGGCGCAGCGCTTCCTGCCGCCCACGATCCTCGACGGCGTCGAGGTGGACGATCCGGTGATGGAGGAGGAGATCTTCGGGCCCGTGCTGCCGCTGCTCGTGGTCGACGGGCCCGGTGAGGCGATCGAACGGATCCGGGCGGGGGAGAAGCCGCTGACCGCGTACGGGTTCACGCCGCACCGCGCCGTCGAGGAGGAGTTCGCCGCCCGCACCTCCTCCGGCTCGCTCGCCCTCGGCCTCACCCTCGCGCACATCGGCGTCCCGGGGATGCCCTTCGGCGGGGTGGGGGAGTCCGGGATGGGCGCCTATCACGGCCGGGCCGGTCTCGAGGCGCTCACCCATGCGAAGCCCGTCGTCGCCAAGCCCCTGCGCCCGGACACCCTGCGCGTGGTCACCCCGCCCTATCGCGGGCCGCGCAAGCGCCTCCTGCACCGCCTCTTCGGCTGACGCCGCCCGTCGGCCGCACTGCCGACGCCGACGGCGCAGGACCCCATCGGCCGTATCCCGCACCACCCCGTCGGCCGATGGAGGCCGCCCGCCGAAAGGCGGGGCGGAGATCCGCCGATCGGCCAGATCGCGTCGGCCGAACGGATCGACTGTCCACAGGATCCGGTCCGAGGGCGCGCCGAGACCGCCGCGGGCGCTACCGTCGGACCAGACCGTTCGGGGCCGCCCAGCGAAGGAGAGCCCGCCCATGACCTATCCGCACTCCGGTGCCTCCCCCTACGGCGGCCCGCCGCCCGGCGCACCCCCTGCTCCTCAGCAGCCCGGCGGCCCCACCCTGACCAACGGTGCGACGACCCACGGGATCATGGGCCGCCCCGCGATCCGCCACCGCGGAGAGATGCCGCTGCTGTGGACCGGGATCGTGCTGACCGTGCTCGGCTATGTGCTGTGGTGGGCGGCAATCCTGTGGACCGTCTACCTGCTGTTCACCAGCGGGACTGCGGGTGTCGGAGAGTTCTGGAACTACATCGCGGCGCTGCCCTTCCTGATCCAGCTCGCTGCGGTTCTGCCGCTGGTCCCGTTACTCAGCTGGTGGGGGCGCGCCATGCTGTACGCGCAGCTGCGCACCCAGGCCGTCCGCATGAGCCCCACCCAGTTCCCCGAGGGCTACCGCATGGTGGTCGAGGCCGCCGAGCAGTTCGGGATGCGCCGCGTCCCGGATGCGTACGTCCTGCTCGGCAACGGTGTCATCAACGCCTTCGCCTCCGGGCACGGCTTCCGCCGCTTCGTGGTGGTGCACTCCGACCTCTTCGAGGTGGGCGGCTCCGTGCGAGACCCCGACGCGCTGCGCTTCGTCATCGGGCACGAGGTGGGGCACCTGGCCGCCGGCCACGTCTCCTACTTCCGCCTCGTGTTCACCACCGTGATCCGGATGATCCCGCTCCTCGGCCCCGCCTTCTCCCGCTCCCAGGAGTACACCGCGGACAACTTCGGCTACGCCTACGCCCCCGCCGGCGCTCCCGGTGTGATGGGCCTGCTCTCGGGCGGCAAGTACCTCGGCGCCGAGGTCAACGTCAACGAGCTCGCCGACCGTGCCGCGACCGATCCGAGCTTCTTCGTGCACTGGGCGAACGCGACCTCCTCCCACCCGGTGACCACCTGGCGCGCCCACGCTCTGCGCGACCGCACGAAGCCCGGTGCCCTGTTCATCCGCCCCGGCGGCGCGATCTTCGCCTCGCCGCTGCCGCCCGGGCACGTGTGGTCCTCGCGCTACCCGACCCCGCAGACGGCGCGGCAGATGCTCGACGCGGCCGATGCGCAGCGCCCCGCCGGCGCTGGCGAACAGTTCGGTCGCTTCCCCGGCGCGGACTACACGCCGCGTCCCGCGATCCGGGCAATGCAGACCGCCGCACCGCTGCTCTCCCCGCCCACCGGCTACGTCATCCCGCCCGGCCCCTACCGGGACGACGGGCGCGGACGGCAGGCCCCGCAGGCACCTCCCGCGCCCACCCCGCCCGGCGGCGGGTACGGCCCGCCGAGCGGCGGCTACGGCAGCCCGGGCCCGCGCTGACCGGGCTCGACATCGGACAGCGGCGGGGTGGTCCGCACCACCCCGCCGCTGTCCCTCCGCTCACCCTTCCCTCGCCGCTGCGACGGTCACTGCATAAGGTGGAATGGTGATCCCCGACCCCAGCGTGCTGACTCCTCCGGTGCGTCGTAAGCCGCTCCTCACCGTCCTCCTCATCCCGCTGTTCATGGCGCTGATCGCTGTGAGCGTCATCAACGTGGCGCTGACCGCGATCGGTGAGGGGCTCGAGGCGTCGACCGAGCAGCTGCAGTGGGTCATCTCCGGCTACGCGCTCGCCTTCGGGATGCTGCTCGTCCCCGCGGGCCGGATCGGCGATGCGACCGGGCGCCGACGCATGTTCCTGATCGGCGTCTCGATCTTCACGCTCGGCTCGCTGCTGTCCGGCATCGCCCCGAACGCGGATATCCTCAATCTCGCCCGCATCCTGCAGGGCCTCGGCTCGGGCCTGCTGAACCCGCAGACCGTCGCCCTCATCCAGCAGCACTTCCGCGGCCAGGACCGGGCCCGAGCCTTCGCGCTGCTGGCCACCACCGTCGCGGTAGCCACCGCGATCGGCCCCGTCGTGGGCGGCGCGCTGATCCAGGTGCTCGGCCCCGAATGGGGCTGGCGGTGGATGTTCCTCATGAACGTGCCGATCGGGATCATCGCTATCATCGGCACCTGCCGCTACGTGCCGGATGACAGCTCCCGCAGCCGTAGCGGCGTGGACCTCGACCCCGTGGGCATCGTGCTGCTGAGCCTCGCGATCCTCGGCGTGATGCTGCCCTTCCTCACCCGCGGCGGGAGCGTGCTGGTGTGGCTCTCGCTCCCGGTGGGCCTCGTGGTGCTCGGCCTGTGGTGGATGTGGGAGCGGCGCTATCACGACCGCGGCCGCACCCCGATGGTCGACACCGCGATCTTCGCCAACCAGGCGTTCCGCAACGGCATCCTCATCGTCGCTGTGTACTTCCTGGGCGCGACCAGCATCTGGATCATCGTGCCGCTCTACCTGCAGATGCACCTCGGACACACCGCCTTCGAGGCCTCCCTGATGGGTGTGCCGTCCTCGATCGCGGCCGCGTTCAGCTCCCAGATCTCGGGCCGCTACGTGCTCACCTTCGGCCGGCGCATGGTGATCGTGGGCTTCGGGGTCGCCTTCGTGGGCCTCGCCGGGACCGCGGTGCTCACTGGCTTCGTGGAGAGCGGAGCGATCGTGTTCTGGTGGCTCGCCGTGCCGCTGACCCTCATGGGCCTCAGCCAGGGCATGACCATCTCCCCGAACCAGACCCTCACCCTGAACTCGGTGGACCCGCGCTTCGGTGGGGTCGCCGGCGGCATCCTCCAGCTCGGCCAGCGCGTGGGCGCCGCGATCGGCACCGCGATGATCCCCGGCATCATCTTCTCCCTCACCGTGGGCGGCACCGCCTGGCTCGAGGCGTTCACGATCGCGCTGACGATCATCATGGCGCTCACCCTCGCCGCGATGGGCGTGAGCATCGCTGACCGCGCCCGTGAGAAGGCGGGCAAGGGCGCGCTGTAAGGTCACAGCGGGGGAGCGCGCCGCCGCGCATCCCGACCGGGGAGGAACGGCATGGCACGACGAGGACAGGAGCGCGAGGACGCACGCGCCCTCGTGCGCGGCTGGGACACGGACGCGGCAGCGGATTCGACATCTGCGGCCGACGGGTCCCCGGCCTCCTACCCGGCACAGGACACTCCTCCTCGCCTCGCGAGGGGGCCACGCCGCCTCCTGCTGCTCGGCCTCGCCGCCGCGCTCGTCGCCGCGCTGCTGATCGGCCTGCCCCGCCTGCTCACGGATTCTGCTGGGCCCGAGGAGGCAGCACGTGAGGTGCTCCAGGCGCTCGTCGACAGCGACCTCGAGGTGCTGCGTGAGTACGTGGAGGAGGCCGAGGACGCGAGCCCCGCGGCGCTGCGCGAGGATGTGCTCGCCGCCGCGGATGGCCAGGTCACTGCGTTCACGGTGGATGAGGTGCGCGTGGACGGGGACCGGGCGGAGGTCGACGCGACGCTCACCACCGCAGGTGCCACGGCCGAGGTGACCCTGCCGCTGACCGCCATGGCCGACGGGCCCTTCTCCCGCCTCGACTGGCAGGTGGGGCGCGTCCCGCTGCCGGAGGTCCTCGTCCCTCTGCCCACGGGTGTCACCGAGGTCGAGCTCAACGGCGTCACCCTGCCGGTGAAGGACCTGGTCAGGCAGGATGACGGATTCGGGCAGTCGATCGTCATGCAGCTGCTTCCCGGCCGGTACAGCCTGACCATCCCGTCCACGCGGGAGCATCTCGAGCCGATCGAGCTCGAGCTCGACGCGCCCCCAGTGCTCGCCCCCTGGCGCAAGCCCTTCAGCAGCCAGGTGCATGCGCTCGACGCGGCAGGGGAGGAGCAGGTGATCGCCGATGCGGAGCAGCTGGTCACGGAGTGTGCGGCCGAGCGACCCGTCGACGACCCCGGTTGTCCCTTCGCCCGGCCTGCCCGCGAAGGCACAGACCCTTCGCCGTCGGCCGGTGTCGGTGCAGACGGTGCGACCCTGCCAGCCACCGGGCGGGGGACCTGGGAGATCCTCGAGACTCCCGAGGTGATGGTGTACCCGGTCGACACCTATCTGTGGACCCTGGACGTCACCGGCACCGCCCGCTTCACCCCCGCTCCCGGCGCAGACGGGGAGGAGATCGTGGTGCCCTTCGTCGCCGAGGGAAGCACCGTCCTGCACGCCGACGGCAGCCTCGAGACGCTCCTGCACCCCATCGGCTCGCTGTCCTACGCGTACTGCCTGGATACGGAGAACGGCGCAGTCCTCGAGGTGATCGTGCTGGACCGACTGAGCCCCGAGGAGGAGTTCAGCTCCGACGCCTGTGCCTGACCTGCGCGGCCCCGCACCCATCAGCCCAGGTCAGTGCCTCAAGGGGTGCGCTTGCGGCCGGGCGCGGTACCCTTCGCCCACGCGAGGACGCGGACCCCGAGGAGGGGTGGATGGATGCCGGACGGGACAGGAGCCCCGGCCAGGGCCTCCGCACAGGCGGGACCGACGCCGGTGAGTCCCCTGCGGCCTGCTGCGCACCCCGCACTGGGAGCTCGACCCCGTCGCCCTGCCGGTCCTCCAGATCAACCCGTCGATCACCACCCGGGTGCTGTTGCTGAACGGTCAGGAGCTCCAGGTCCCGCCGCTGTGGCGCACCGGGGGCGAGGGCGACCGGGGCGAGCTGCTGCTGCACGTGCTGCCCGGC
>DAHVRS010000134.1 GCA_027322375.1 Brachybacterium sp.
GAGAGGGTGCGGTGGTCGAGGGCAGCGGGCTGACCGGGATGCGCGAGCGCCTCGGTCCCGGGGCCGCGCTGAGCACCCGCCGCGAGCACGGCACCTTCACCCTCGATGTCCGCTTCGACGCCCCGGGAGGGACCCGATGACCGCCGATTCCCCCGCCGCGCTGCGCGTGGTCCTCGTCGACGACGAGAACCTGATCCGCTCCGCGCTCGCCACGATGCTGTCCCTCGAGGCGGACCTGGAGGTGCGTGGGGAGGCGGCGACACTCGCCGAGGGCGAGCGCCTGGTCCGGGTCGAGCAGCCTGAGGTCGCCGTGCTGGACCTGCAGCTGCCCGACGGCGACGGGCTCGAGCTCGCCGCCCGGATCGCCGGGGCCTCCCCCGCCACCCGCTGCCTGATCCTCACCTCGCACGCTCGGCCCGGCTACCTCAAGCGGGCGCTGGCCCAGGGCGTGCTGGGCTTCCTTCCCAAGACCACCTCCGCCGACCAGCTCGCCCGGGCGGTGCGTGCGGTGGCCGCGGGGCGGCGCGTCATCGACCCGGAGCTCGCGGCGGAGACGATCGCCTCCGGGGACTCGCCGCTGACCCCCCGCGAGGCCGATGTGCTCGAGTACGCGGCTGATGGTGCCGCGATCGAACAGATCGCGCGCCGCGCCCACCTCGCGGAGGGCACGGTGCGCAACTACCTCTCCAGCGCCCAGGCGAAGCTGCAGGCGGCGAACCGCCACGAGGCGGTTGCGGTAGCCCGCCGCCAGGGCTGGATCTGAGCGTCAGGCATGCACCGTCGTCCCGGAGATGCGGCAGGTGGCGACGGACTGCAGATCACCAGATCCGCTCGACCCCCGAGAGCGCGTCGAATGCCGCGTCTGCACTGATCAGGGGAATTCCACGACGCAGGGACTGCGCACCGATCATCCGATCGAAGGGATCACGATTCCCCCAGACGAGGGACCCCGCGACGAGTGCGTCGGCGGTGTCGACCGACAGCGAGTCCGCGTGCCAGGCCCGCAGGTGGTCACCGTAGTCGAGGACGAGGAACTCAGCTCCGGGAAGCTTGCCGATGCGCACCTTCGCCGCGATCTCCCACGCGCTCACCGCGGACACCCACACCACGGTGTCGAGGTCCGCGAGGATCTCATGCGCTTGTGCCGTGATCTTCTCCGGCTCCGTCATCGCCCAGACGACCACGTGAGTGTCGACCAGCACTTCCATCAGGCGCCGCCCTCCCATGCAGCCAGCTGCTCCTCGGGAAGCTCCTCGAAGAAGGACTCGGGGAGGCGGTAGCGGAGGAATCCGAAGGGCCTGGTCGGAACGTCCTGTTCCTGAGGAGCGACGGGGACGAGCCATGCCATCGGAGTGGAGCCCCGTGCGATCGTGATCTCAGCACCGCCTTCGACATCTCGGAGCAGGGCGGACAGCCGCGTCTTGGCATCCTGCACCTTGACCGTCCTGGGGCCGGGGCCCGTCGCCTCCGCTGCGCTCATGGCTCCAGCGTGGAGCCAGGTTGACCATCGTGGAAGAGCTCTGGTCAACCTGCCTCTCACAACCTGGTCAGGTCACGGTCGGGACCTGCTCAGCCTGCCGCGTTCTCCGCGAAGCTCGCGTCGACGATGCTGGTGACGTCCAGCGGCTCCTCGTAGGTGATCTGCCCGGCCTCGATCCACACAGCCTGCATCGCCTCGAGCTGGTCGGGCTGCGGGGCGAGGTCGGGGAGGTAGGTGTACATCGGGGAGGCCTTCAGCACCTCGATGTCCTGGCCGAGGGTGTCGGCGAGGATCTGGTAGACCTCATCGGTCTGCTTCCCGTCGTCGGAGAGCTCCTGCGCCCCCTTGGCGAGCGCGGTGAAGAAGCCCTGGGCGAGGTCGGCGCTCGCGAACGTCTCGGAGTACATCACGCCCGTGCCGGTGGTGCCCTTGGCGGGCACGGCGAGCGGCGAGGCGACGCCCGCCTCCTCCATGGCGGAGGAGAAGGGTGCCGACGGGGTGGCGGCGTCGACGGAGCCGTTGGTGAGCGCGGGCTCCTGGTCGGGGGTGGCGAGGTTGGAGATCTCCACGTCGTTGAGGGTCAGCCCACCCTCCTCGAGCATCGCGGCGAGGAGGTAGCCGCCCGTCGCGCCGGGGCCGCCGGCGACGCCGATGGTGCGTCCCTTGAGGTCCGCGACCTCGGTGACGGTGCCGTCGTCCAGCAGGTCCTGGCGGACCTCGAGCGCGGTGGGCGAGTTCTCGGGGTCGCCCGGGGAGATGCCCATGGAGCCGACGACCTTGAACGCGACGCCCTGCTCGAGGGCGTTGAACATGCCGGCGCTGAACCCGGCGACCATCACGTCGAGCTGGTCGTTGGCGAGCATCGGCACGCCGTCCTGGCCGGACTTCAGCGGGGTGAGCTCGAGGGTGATGCCCTCTTCCTCGAAGTAGCCCTTCGCGTCCGCGACGTACAGCGGGGAGAACAGGGCCGAGGGCAGGTGGCCCACCCGGACGGTGCCGGAGGCGGTGCCGCCGCCGGAGGTGTCCTCGCCGGTGACGGCGGAGCCGCAGGCGGCGAGGGTGCCGCCGAGGGCGGTGGCGGCAGTGAGGGAGAGAAGGGTGCGACGTCGCATCGGTGCTCCTTGGTGTGCGGTGAGGTGGAGTTCTGGGGTGGGGTATGGGGTCGGGGGCCGACGAGTGCAGGTCTGCACGCGCCGGTCATGCAGGCAGGTCAGCGCTCGCGGCGCCAGGGCAGCAGCAGCGTCTCGGAGCGGCTGAGGAGCGTGGTGACCACCGCGCCGATCAGGCCGATGACCACGAGGCCCACGTAGAGCTTCTCCGGGATGAACAGCTGCCAGGAGTTCCAGATCAGGTAGCCGAGCCCGGTGGTGGTCGCACCGGTGAACTCGACGGCCGTGACGACTACGACGGCGGTGCCGGTCGCGGTGCGCAGGCCCGAGAACACGAAGGGCATCGCGCCGGGCAGCACCACGTGGCGGAAGCGGGCCAGGCCCGTCGCGCCGTAGGCGGCACCCGCCTCGAGGAGCTTGCGGTCGATCGCCCACACGCCGGAGACGGTGTTGATCTGCATGATGAAGAAGGTCGTGATGAACACGGCGATGATCTTCGGCAGCTCGGTGGGCCCGAAGATCATCAGCAGGATCGGGAAGATCGCGATCTTCGGCAGCGGGTAGAGCGCGGAGAACAGCGGGCCGAGCGCCGCGTTCAGCGCGCGGGAGGAGCCCATCAGCAATCCCACGACGATCCCGGCGAGCGCGCCGAGCCCGCCGCCCACGCCGAGCCGCATGAGGGTGGGCGCGGTGTGCTCCCACAGCTCGCCGCTGAGGATCATCTCCCAACCCGCGGTGAGGATCCGCGTGGGCGGCGGGAAGAAGCGCGGGTCGATGATCTGGCCGCGCGCGCACAGCTCCCACAGCACCAGCAGCAGGATCGGGGTGGTGATCGCGAGGATGAGGTCGCGCGTGGCGAGGCGGCGGTCGCGGGCGCGCTGGGCGCGGGCGGCGACGAGGGTGCGCTGGGCGCGGGTATCCGCGCTCATGCTGGCGGTGGCGCTCGTGCTGGCGCTGGTCTTGGCGCTCATGCGGTCTCCTCAGCGGTGCGGGCGTCCTCGCGCAGCAGCTCCCAGATGCGGGCGCGCAGTGCGGAGTAGGCGGGGTCGCGCTCGATGTCGAAGGAGCGCGGGCGGTCGAAGGGGACGGTGATGTCCTCGCGCAGAGTGCCGGGGCGGCCGGACATGACGATCACGCGGTCGGAGAGGATGATCGCCTCGTCGATGTCGTGGGTGACCATGAGGACGGTCTTGCGCTCCGCCTCCCACAGGGCGATGAGCTCCTCCTGCATGAGCATGCGGGTCTGGGCGTCCAGCGCCCCGAGCGGCTCGTCCATCAGCAGCACCGAGGAGCCGGTCGCGAAGGCGCGCGCTATCGCGACGCGCTGGCGCATGCCGCCGGAGAGCTGATGAGGGTAGGAGTCGGCGAAGTCGGCCAGGCGCACGCGCTCGAGCCAGTCACGGGCGATGCCCAGCCGCTCCGTCTTCCCTGTCCCGCTCATGCGCAGGCCGAACGCCACGTTCTCCAGCACCGTCATCCAGGGGAAGACGCCGTGCTCCTGGAACACGAAGGCGGCGGGGATCGGGCTGCTGGCTTCGGGCATGGTCACGCTTCCGACGGTGCGCTCCTCGAGCCCGCCGAGGATCCGCAGGAAGGTGGACTTCCCGCAACCGGAGGGGCCCACGATGCAGGTGAAGGAGCCGGGCTCGAGGGAGAGGGAGAAGTCCTCGAGCGCCCAGACAGGGTCGGTGCCGGAGAAGAAGACCTTCGAGACATCCTCGGCGACGACAGCGTCGACGGGCGCGACAGATGGGGTGGCGTGCATACGTGCTCCTGGTCCTCGGGGCGGGCGGCGTCATCGGCGACCGGCGGGGACATGCGAGGTCGAACAGGGACGGGCGGACAGCATCCACAGGTTAATCGATCGTCTCGGAGTGCGGACGCCCCATCCCGCACATCGGACGGCTGGCGCGGGCAGGCTCAGCGCTTGCGTCGAGCGCGGAAGAAGTCGCGCAGAAGGTCGCCGCACTCCTGCCCGCGCACCCCGGTGGTGAGCTCGACGCGATGGTTCAGCCGCGGCTCGCGCACCAGGTCGTAGAGGGATCCGGCCGCTCCGGCCTTGGGGTCCATCGCGCCGAGGACCACCCGCTGCACGCGGGAGAGCACGATCGCGCCCGCGCACATCGTGCACGGCTCGAGGGTGACGACAAGCGTCGCGCCGGTGAGGTTCCAGCGACCGGTCGCGCGGGCCGCGGCGCGCAGTGCGAGGATCTCGGCGTGAGCGGTCGGGTCCTCGTCGGCCTCGCGCCGGTTGCCGGCGGTGGCGAGGACCGTCCCGTCGGCCGCAATGACGACGGCGCCGATGGGGACGTCGGCGGGCTCGCGGTCGGCTGCGGCGCGGGCCTCGGCGAGCGCGAGGCCCATGAGCTCGTCGTCGGAGAGAGGCTCTGCGCCGGGAAGGAGCACGTCGTCGGCACTGCGCTCGGCGTCGGGGAGGGGGTCGGTCATGCGCTCCATGATCCCGCACCGCGCACGCGGTATCGGGCCTCGACGAAGCCGGCGTTCTTCCCGATCTCGAGCAGCTCGAGGTCGAGCGCTGCGGTGCACAGCGGACGTCCTGAGCCCAGCAGGACGGGCGCGATCGAGACGTCGATGAGGTCGAGCATCCCATCGGCCGCGCACTGGGCCGCGAGATCGCCGCCGCCGACGATCCACACCTCCTTCTCCCCCGCCAGCTCCTCGAGCTCGGCGCGGAGCGACGCGGGAGTGCCCGCGCGGGCACGGATGGTGGGAACGATGGGATCTAGCGGCCGATGGGTGAGGACGACGGTGGGCTGCGTGTACGGCCAGGCCCATTCGCCGGCGACGTCGAGATGCTCGATGATCCAGTCGTAGGTGGTGCGGCCCATGACCACCACCCCGACCCCCTCGATGAACCTGTGGTAGTCCAGCAGGTTGCTCTCCTCCTGGGGCTGGGAGAGGAGCCAATCCAGGCTGTCCTCGGCATCGGCGAGGAAGCCGTCGAGCGAGGTCGCGGTGTAGTAGCGGTAGGTGGTCATGGCGGACTCCTCGCGCCGGCGGTGATGTGCGTGCGAGAGCATCCTCTCCCCCTCTCCCAACGAGCGCACGTGCGGGGTCGGGCTCCGGTAGATTCAGCCCCATGCGCGTTCTCGAGATCGACCATCCCCTCGTCGCCCACAAGCTGTCGGTGCTGCGCAATCGCGCGACCCGCTCCTCGGTGTTCCGCCAGCTGGCCGACGAGCTCGTGACCCTCCTGGCCTACGAGGCGACGCGCAACGTCGCCGTCGCGCCGGTGGAGATCGAGACGCCGGTGACCACGATGACCGGCACCCGCCTCACGGACCCCAAGCCCATGGTCGTCCCGATCCTCCGCGCGGGGCTCGGCATGCTGGACGGGCTCACCCGCCTGCTGCCCACCGCCGAGGTGGGCTTCCTGGGCATGGTCCGCAATGACGAGACCCTCGAGGTCACGACCTACGCGAACCGCCTGCCCGATGACCTCTCGGGGCGTCAGTGCTTCGTGCTGGATCCGATGCTCGCCACGGGCCACACCCTGATCGCCTCGTGCGAGTACCTCCACGAGCGCGGCGCGAAGGACATCACCTGCGTGACGCTGCTGTGCGCGCCGGAGGGACTGACAGCGCTCGAGGAGCAGCTGGACCCCTCGATCGACCTCACCGTCGTCACCGCCGCGATCGACGAGAAGCTCGATGAGAAGGGCTACATCGTGCCCGGCCTCGGTGATGCTGGCGACCGCCTGTTCGGTGTCGTCGACTGATCGACGTACTGGCGAGGCACGAGCCGGTAGGAGATCAGTCAGCAGGTAGAGCCTGATCGACGTACTGGCGAGGCACGAGCCGGGAGGAGATCAGTCAGCAGGTAGAGCCTGAGCTGCTCCCGGGTTTGACCCCCTCCGTGGCCAGGGTGATGAGGCGTCCGCTGTCGCCGAGCCCCTGGAGGTCCCGTGTTCCTCAGTGTCCATGAGCAGGAGCGCCTGCTGGTCCATCTGGCCGGCAAGCTCGCGCTGGAGCGGAAGGAGCGAGGGCTCAAGCCGAACCTCCCCGAAGCGACCGCGCTGATCACCTCCTACCTCCTCGAAGGTGCGCGCGACGGCCAGTCCGTCGCGGACCTGATGGAGGGCGGCCGCTACGTGCACAGCCGCGACGACGTCATGGAGGGCGTGCCCGAGATGCTCGCGCAGGTGCAGGTCGAGGCCACGTTCCCGGACGGGACGAAGCTGGTCACCGTCATGCACCCGGTGCAGTGAAGGAGGCACGATGAGCAACGAGAACCCGCCCCAGGTTCCGTCGGCCGCGCCATCGATGGAGGAGAACCCCTTCGACAACCCGGACCTCGCCCCGCCGGCCACGCCGGAGGAGGCCGCGCACCCCACGGATGATCCGGGCCGCGAATACCACGAGGACCAGCCTCAGGACGAGGGCACGTCCAAGGGCCATTCCGGCGTCGGCGCCCCGTCCGAGCCGCGCCGCTCCGGCACCGGCAGCCGTCAGGCACCGCGCCGCACCAGCGACGAGGCGATGGACGAGCGTCTTCCGGTCATCCCCGGGGAGCTGCTCCTGGCCGAGGCGCCGGTCGTCATAAACAAGGGCGCCGTCCCGATCACGCTGCGCGTGGTCAACACCGCGGACTGGCCCATCCAGGTCGGCTCCCACTACCACTTCGCCGAGACGAACCCCGTGCTCGACTTCGACCGTTCGGCCGCTCGCGGCAAGCGTCTGAACATCGTCTCCGGCGGCTCCGTGCGCTTCGAGCCCGGCGCCGAGGAGGACGTCGAACTGATCGACTATCGCGGGGCGCGCATCGTGCGCGGCTTCCGCGGCGACATCGGAGGTCCGCTCGATGACTGAGGTCACCCGTTCCGAGTACGTCGCCAGCTACGGGCCGACTGTCGGCGACCGCATCCGCCTGGCGGACACCGACCTCGTCATCGAGGTCGAGCAGGACCTCTACGTGGGCGGTGACGAGGCCGGCTTCGTCGAGGACATGCTCGCCGCCGTGAAGGGCCGCACCTTCCACGCCTTCCACACCGAGGGCGCCGGCGGCGGTCACGCCCCGGACATCATCAGGGTCGCCAGGGAGCTGAACGTCCTGCCCGCCTCGACGAACCCCACCCGCCCGTACACGGTGAACACCGTGGACGAGCACCTGGACAGGGTGATGGTCGCCCACCACCTGAACCCGCAGATCCCCAACGACCTCGCGTTCGCGCAGTCCCGCGTGCGGGCGGGCACGATTGCCGCCGAGGACGTGCTGCAGGACATGGGCGCGCTGTCGATCATGAGCTCTGATGCGCTCGCGATGGGCCGCATCGGCGAGACGATCATGCGCACCTGGCAGACCGCGCACCAGATGAAGCGGGTGCGCGGCGCGCTCGAGGGCGACACCACGGCGGACAACCACCGCGCGCGCCGCTACGTCGCGAAGTACACGATCGCTCCCGCGGTCGCGCACGGCATCGACCAGCACGTCGGCTCGATCGAGGTGGGCAAGCTCGCCGACTTCGTGCTCTGGCAGCCCTCGCTGTTCGGGGTGCGCACCTCCGCCGTGTTCAAGGGCGGGATGGCGGCGGTCGCCGCGATCGGCGACCCGAACGCGTCGATCCCCACCCCGCAGCCCGTCTACGGCCGCACCGGCTGGAACGACCACACCAAGGCGGCGGGCGCGACCTCGCTCGCCTTCGTCTCCGAGCTCGCGATGGACAGCGGCGTAGTGGAGCGAATGGGCGTGGAGCACGAGATCGTCCCGATCACCTCCACCCGGAAGGTCACCAAGGACGACCTGCCGCTGAACTCTGCCCGCCCCCGCATCGACGTGGACCCGGACACCTATGCGGTGCGGATCGACGGGGAGCTCATCGAGCACGAGCCCGCCGAGTTCGTGCCCATGGCGCAGCGGTACTTCCTGTTCTGAGCATGCCAGGAGACTCCCCCACGCGCACCGCAGCTCTGCTCCTGCTCGCCGACGGGCGCCTGCCCGCCGGCGGCTACGCCCACTCCGCCGGGCTCGAGCAGGCGATCGCGCGCGGCTGGGTGCGCACCGCGGAGGACATCGCCGAGTTCCTCCGCGGGCGCATCCACACCACCGGTCTGGTCGCCGCCGCCTTCGCGGCCGCCGCCCAGCACCGGACCGCCGCCGCGATCGAGGCGGGAGATCTCTCCGGGCTCCGAGACGACCACGTCATCCAGGCCGAGCTCGCCGGCGACGCCCGCTTGCTGTTCCGGGAGGAGCTCGTCCTCGGCCGGCACGCCGAGGACCCGGGCACACTCTCGACCACGCTCGACGTGCGCCGCGACGGCGCGCCCGCGGTCGTCCAGCGGATCGCGCTCGGACCTGAGGCCGTCGGCTCCCGCAGCCAGGCCGTGCTCGGCGCGCACCGCGCCGTCGGCAATGTCGTGGTCGTGGAGCCGAACGGAGCCCCGGACCCCGAGTCCGCGACCCCGGAGGCGGGCTGCGCGGTGATGCGCCAGGACGAGGCGACCGTGCAGATCACGGCCCTCGGCACCGACGCCCCGGAGCTGCGCCGCCGCCTGGACCGCGCCACCGACCTGCTCGGTGACCCGTGGGCCTCGCCCACCCCGCGCGTCTGGAGCGCGATCCCGCGCTGACCGCCTGAACTGACCACCCACCCATCCAGGAGATCCCGGAGGTCCCCATGAACGACACCACCCCCCACCGCTCGCTGCGTCTCGGCGTGGCCGGTCCCGTCGGCACCGGCCACACCGCGATCCGCGATGACGTGACGATGAACCTGCTGGCCGTCGAGGACCTCGAGCGCGACGTCGACCCGCTGGACATCGTGCTGGTCGAGTCCGGCGGCGACAACCTCACCGCCACCTTCTCCCCCTCGTTCGTGGACGCGCAGCTGTTCGTCCTGGACGTCGCCGGCGGCGGCGACGTGGCCCGCACGGGCGGCCCCGGCATCAGCCGCGCGGACCTGCTGGTCGTGAACAAGATCGACCTCGCCGAGCATGTCGACGTGGACGTCGACCGGATGCTCGCCGACGCTTCAGAGGCGCGCGAGGGCCGGGCCGTGGTGGGTGTGCCTCAAGCGCCCCGAGACTGTCGAGGCGCTCGCGCAGTGGGTGCGCGAGATGCACAAGACGGTCACCGAGGGCGGGCACACCCCGCAGGATCCGGGCCCGATGGCGCCGCACTTCCACGCCGACGAGGACGGCCAGGCCGGCTACCTGCACACGCACGACGAGGCAGGTGCCGGCCACACCCACTGACCTCAGCTGCCTGCGGCGCTGACTCCAGCGCCGCCCCGGCGAGGGCCTCGATGCCCCGTCTCTGTCCCGCTATGTGAACAGCCTCTTGCACGGTGGGACGGGGCGGGGCATTCTCTTGCCATGACCTCGATCGCCGCGCACCGCGAGACCGCCCCCCGGGTGGTCCGCTCCGCTATGCGCGCGATGATGTTCATGATGATGATGCCGATGATGCATCGTCAGCCGAGCCTCTGAGCGCTCACGACCTCTCCGAGATCGGCTGACAGGAGCCGGCCGGAGGGCGCGGGCTCCAGGTGCCACCGGGAGCACAACCCCTTCCGATCCGCCGCACAGGCGTAGATCACCAGGGATCCCGGGCCCACCGCCCGCCGCGCATCATGCGCCGCACCTCGGAGAACTCGCATCATGACCATCGCCCTGGACCGTCATCCCGCCACCCTGGCCACCAACAACCCCCGCCTGCGCCGCGTCGGCGCCGCCCCGGCCCGCCCCGCCCAGCCCGCAGATGACTCCGTGACCATCACCGTCACGGTCACCCTGCCCGCCGGCACCGGCGACGTCG
>DAHVRS010000138.1 GCA_027322375.1 Brachybacterium sp.
CGGACTGTGACGCCACGTGCGCTGTCGCGTTCCGGGCGTCATCACACCCCGGGCCTGTCACGCCCCACCCCCCCATCACACCTTCGCGTCGCGCTCCCCGAGCCATGGCGCGAGGGGATCGTCGGCCCCGAGCCAGGGCGCGAGCCCTCGGGCCCACTCCTCCTCAGTGAGCAGGCAGCGACCGAAGGCCTCGCGCACCCGTTCCCGGTCCTCGGACTCCTGCCCGGTGACGACGAGACGCGTGGTGGGCAGCTCCTCACGGGTGCGCCAGGCGGCGCCGATCGAGACCTGCCCGCCCGCACCGTCCCACTGGCAGATGCTGTCGGGACGGTCCGGGACCCAGAAGCGGCCGCGGCCACGCAGGCGCCCGCCGCCGAGCTCCTCGATGTGGGCGAGCAGACGGTCCGGATGGAAGGGCCGGTCGGTTCCGAGATCGAGGGTCCAGGTGCCGTGGACGGTGGGGCCGCCGTAGGGCTCGACGTGCCGGCCATCCCGTCGGCGCAGCGCCGCGGTGAGGTCGTGGCGTCCGCCGAGGACCTGCTGCGTGGTGAGCGCGAAGGGGTCGTGCAGGAGCAGCTGCTCGGGGGCACGGAGGTGCTCGACGAGCTCAGCGCCGGGGCCGTGCGGGTCCCCGTCCAGCACGATCAGCTCGGAGTGTTCGAGCTGGGCGGCGAGCGCCTCGCCGACGGCACGGGCATCCCCGTCGGCCCAGCACAGTCCGCGCTCGGCGAGCGTCGCATCGCCCAAGAGGTCCTCGCAGGCGCTCGCGGCGGAGGCGACGGCGACCGCGGAGGAGAGGTGCCAGCGGTCCTCGTGGTGGCGCAGGGCGCCGGCGACGATCGACGGGTCGGCGCTGAGCGGCGGAGCGAGCAGCACGCCGTGGACAGCGGGATCCTCGGCGAGGCGGGCGAGGGCCGGCACGGCGTCCTCCCGCATGGCGCAGGAGACGCAGGGGTGGGCGAGGTCCACGCGGATGTCCTCGCGGACCCCGTCGGCCGCGACGATGAGGCGGCGCAGGGCCGGCTCGTCCTCGACGACCTCGTAGCGCAGCGCCACGGTCCCGGCGTCATCGAGCAGGAGGCTCGCCATGACGCTCTCGCGCAGCACCGCATCCAGCGCCGTGATGACGGCGACAGGGAGGGAATGCTGCGGCCCGCGGAGGGGCTTCGGGGAGACGGGCAGCGGGGACGGGTTCTCGGACATCGGGCCCTGCACTTTCCTACTTGACGATAACCATTCTCATTACTAGTATCGCCGTCCATGTCCCATCACTGTCAAGTCACCGGCGCGGTCCCCCGATTCGGGAAGACCGTCTCCCACTCCCACCGCCGCACCTCGCGGCGCTTCACCCCGAACATCCAGACGAAGCGGTTCCTCGTGCCCTCGCTGGGCCGGACCGTGCGCCTGCGCGTCTCCGTCAAGGGGCTGCGCATCATCGACCGCCGCGGCATCGACGCGGTCGTCGCCGAGCTCCGCGCCCGCGGAGAGAAGATCTGAGAGGACCCCCTATGGCCAGGAAGAACGACGTGCGCGGCATCGTGAAGATGCGCTCCACCGCCGGCACCGGCTTTACGTACATGACCACCAAGAACCGCCGGAACACCCCGGACCGGCTCGTCGCGCGCAAGTTCGATCCGCGCGTGCGCGAGGTCGTCGAGTTCCGCGAGGAGCGCTGAGATGGCGAAGACGTCGAAGATCGCCGCGAACAAGCGCCGCCGCGAGACCGTGGCCCGTTACGCCGAGCAGCGTGCGGCGCTGAAGGCCACGCTGAAGGATCCGGCAGCGACGAGCTCCGAGAAGGTCCTCGCCCAGCGCGCCCTGCAGCGCCTGCCCCGCGATGCGAGCCCCACCCGCCTGCGGAACCGGGACGCGGTCGACGGCCGGCCGCGCGGATTCCTGCGCCCCGTCGGGCTCTCCCGGATGCGCTTCCGCGAGATGGCCCACCGCGGCGAGCTGCCTGGCATCACGAAGTCCAGCTGGTGAGCGCCCTGCTCCCCCGCCCTACCTTCCGCACGGCCAAGGAGGCCACCGCATGAAGCAGTCCATCCATCCCGACTACCGGCCCGTCGTGTTCCGCGACGCGAGCGCCGACTACGCCTTCCTCACCCGCTCGACCGCGACCTCGGAGCGAACGATCACCTGGACCGACGGCAACGACTATCCCGTCATCGACGTGGAGGCCTCCTCCGCCTCGCACCCCTTCTACACGGGGCACTCGAAGGTCCTGGACACCGCCGGGCGCGTGGAGCGCTTCCACCGCCGCTACGGGAAGGTGGCGCGATGAAGGTCCGCAGCTCCCTGCGTTCTCTCGCTGCCCGCCCCGGCGCCCAGGTGGTGCGCCGCCGCGGCCGGCTCTACGTGATCAACAAGAAGGAGCCCCGGTTCAAGGGACGGCAGAAGGGCTGAGCAGGACGGACCGACCCTGGTCCACCATGGCGCTGACGGTTCCTGCGCCGAGACGAGGTCGCCAAGCACCCCACTGACCTGCTGAACGCCGGCGCGGATCCGGGTGCGCGCGGACCGCTCGACCGTCGGTGCCGATTTCTCCACCGCGCACGTGCACTCCCCCATGGGCGGGCAGGGCATGGACGCGGGCCTGCAGGTCGCGCACCACCTCGTGAACCTCCTCGCCGGCATCGGCTCGGGCCTGCGCACTCCCGAACTGCTGAACGGTACGAGGCGGAGACGGCGCAGCGGCGGGCCGCACGGCGGCGGGCGATGAAGTCATCGACAGCGCAGCCAAGGACTGCGCCGTGCCGGACCGTGCTGAACCTCGCGGGGCGTTGCTACCGCTCTGGGCGCGGGATCGCGCCGTCGGCCGACGGCTCCTGCCGACGGAGGCGAACCTCGCCGCGCAGGGCCCGCTCACCTTCCCCGCAGATCCGGGGGAGGCTGCGCACGGATCTGCCGCATTTCGTGCGGCCCGACGGATACGTCGCTGCGGCATGGCCGCTGCACGCCGGTGCGGCGAGCATGGCGGAGGTCGCCGAGGTGCTCGCCGCGTACGGTTTCAGCAAGGGCAGGGTCGAGCGGGCAGCTGGCGCTCAGGCCTGACCGGCGTCGAAGTACTCACGCACGTCCTCGGGCACGGGCGGGACGTCCAGCGGCACACCGCCGGTGCGGATCGACTGCGCGCCGAGCACGCCGGTCGCGACCGCCTCACGGGCCGCGATCGCGGAGACGTCGGTGATGCCGCCGTGGCGGACGAAGCCGAGGAACTCGCGCACGAGGCTCGGATCCGCACCGCCGTGGCCGCCGTCGGCCCGGGCGATCACCTCGACCGCGTCGGGGCGGCCGGGTCCGGAATGCCGCGACTCCCAGATGTGGATCTGCTCGCCGCTGCCGTCACCCATGTTCTCGATGCGGCCGGCGTCCCCGATCACCGTGTAGTTCCGCCAGTAATCCGGGGTGAAGTGGCATTGCTGGTAAGAGGCGAGCACCCCGTTGTCCAGCGTCATGTGCAGCATCGAGATGTCCTCGACGTCCACGACAGGGTTCAGCTCCTTCTGGGTCGTGGGCGGCCAGATGTCCGCGTCGAACCAGTCCCACATGAGGCGGTCGGAGTTGTCGCGGCGGTCGGTGATGTCGCCGTAGACGGCGAGGTCGCCGATCCCGGAGACGCGCCGGGTGTAGCCACCTGCGAGCCAGTGGATCACGTCGATGTCGTGCGCGCCCTTCTGCAGCAGGAGGCTCGTCGCCTTCGCCCGCTCGGCGTGCCAGTCCTTGAAGTAGAAGTCGCCGCCGGCGCCCACGAAGTGGCGGCACCAGATCGCGCGGACGCGCCCGATCCGGCCTGAGTCGACGATCGCCTTCATCTGGCGCACCACCGGCATGTGGCGCATGTTGTGGCCGATGTAGAGCCGGGCTCGCTTCTCCTTCGCGAGCGCGAGCATCGCGTCGGTGTCCTCGAGAGCGATCGCCATCGGCTTCTCGCAGAAGGTGGGGATCCCCGCCCCGAGCGTCGTGAGCGCGACGGAGGCATGGGCGAAGTCGGGGGCGAGGATCATCACCGCGTCGACCTCGTGCTCGGCCAGGAGCTGCTCGACGGAGTCGACGGTCGCGACCCCCTCACCGAAGTTCTCGCGGGCCTTGGCCTTCCCGCGGTCGGTCGGGTCCGCCACGACGGTGACGGCCGATCCCTCCCCGGGCAGATGGGCATGTCCGGCGAGGGTGCCGCGGGCACCGAAGCCGATGACTCCGATGCGGAGGTCGTTCGTCACGGGATCAGATCCTTCTGGTCGTGGGGGCGGCGCAGTGCGCCTGTGGTGCAGGAGGGGTCAGGGCTGGAACGGGCCCAGGTCCGAGGTGGTCTCGGCCTCGAGCGCGACGGTGCGTGCGATCGCGTCCTCGCCGTCCTCGATATCGAGCCCCGCTTCGGCGGCGGCGACCTCGGCGGGGACGCCGAAGCGGATGGTCTCCTGGCGCAGCAGGTGCGCCTTGCCCTCCGTGTGGAGATGGCAACGGGCCCAGTGCCCGGGGGCGACCTCGCGGCGTCCGGTCGCTGTCGGCTGCGTCATCGCTGCGCCTCACAGTCCATCGGGCTTCTCAGTTCTCTCGGTCCCGGTTGCGGCGTCGGTGCCGGGGTCGGGCGCGGTGTGGCGGTGGCCACGATCCGCAAAAGGTTTAACGCAGAGTATGCGGCAGCCTTCGCGACGTCAATATGGTGTCGCCCGCGACGCGCTCCGTCACAAGATCGTGACCTGGCGCACTCGCGATGGCGACTCGCGACGGCAGGGCCCGAACGGATCACCGGTCGGGCCCTGGCCAGCGTTCGGCGGAGGTCTCAGCCGGCGCGGCGACCGAAGAGGTGACCGCCGGCGAGCTCGAGGCGCGCGGGGACCTTCTCGAGATCCAGCAGCAGCACCTCGTTGCGGCCTGCGCGCACGAGCGGCGCGGGGACGTAGAGGGTCTGCTGCGGGCCGATGCTCCAGTAGCGGCCCACGCAGAAGCCGTTGACGTAGGCGACGCCGTGGCCGGCGTCGGAGACATCGAGGAAGGTATCGGCGGGCTCGGTCACGTCGAAGGTCGCACCGACGAGCACTGGGAGTGCCGGGGAGTCCCCGTCGGCCCCGCCGTCGGCGCTGTCGAGCAGGGCGGCGAGCTCCTCGCCCATGTCCTCGAGCGGCCAAGTGTCCACCTCCCAGTCGTTGAGGAAGCGGATCGTCTGCCACACGCCGCCGAGCACGCCCTTGCGCTCCCCGAGGCGAGGGCCGAAGTTCACCCGCCCCAGGCTCTCCACGAGGATGTCCACGCGCACGGTGCGCCTGCCTCCGCCGGGCAGGAGCTGCTCGGCGACGGGGGTGAGGTCCACGTCCGCAGGGTCAGTGGGGTTCTGCTCGTTGCCGACGACGCCCACGGGCGCAAGCGGGATCCCGTCGACGTAGACATAGGCGCGATCGTGCAGGTCGTAGAGCCGCAGCGGGGAGATCTGGAGCTGGCCGTCGCACTCGACTGCCGCGATCTCGATCTCGCGGGACAGGCGCATCATGCCGCGCTCGAGGCCCACGTCCTCGAAGGCGGGCGGGACGGGATGGACCTCGGCCGCGCGGGTGAAGCGCTCGGTGGGGCGCAGCGGGGCGACCTTCTCGAGGATGAGCTCTGCGGCAGGCAGGGTCGCGGGCTCAGCCTCCAGGCCCAGCTGCGCGAGGTGCTGTTCGAGCGGCGGCAGCTCGCGGTGAGGGGCGATGACCTCGCGGAAGGCGCGGAACTTATCGGTCAGCGCGCCGTTCTCCGCGATCGGGGCGTCATAGTCGTAGCTGGTGGTGGTGGGCTGGAGGGCGCCGTCGTGGTTGGCGCCGGCGCGCAGGCCGAAGTTGGTGCCGCCGTGGGCCATGTAGAAGTTCACGCTCATGCTCTGCGAGAGCATGTCGGCGAGCTCGCCGGCGGCGTTCTCCC
>DAHVRS010000149.1 GCA_027322375.1 Brachybacterium sp.
GTCGATCCACTCCAGCGGGTCCTCGCCCACGGCGACGACGTGGCTGAGGTCGAGCACGGAACGAACCCGAGAGCCGTCGAGCTGCTCGACGAGCTGGGCGGCGCGCGCGAGGTCGCGGCACAGCCGACCCGAGTGCTGGGACTCGACCCAGATCGTGATGCCGCGACGGCCCGCGATCTCCGCGGCGCGGCGCAGCTCGCTCGCGACCAGGGCGATGTCCGTCTCGAGGTCGACGATCGGCTCGGCGCTCTGCGCACCGCAGGGCAGCACGATCGCCGGGGAGGAGGTCCGCACGGCGAGGTCCACGAGACGCTCGAGGTGCGCATCTCGCTCAGCGCGCTCGGCCTCGTTCACGGGGCGGTTCAGGTCCCCGATGTCTGCGTTGATCGAGCGGACCTCGAGGGCCGCTGGAGGTGAACGTCGCAGCCACCTCGGTGACGGCCTCATCCGTGAGCTCGTAGGGGACGTGGTCGCAGACGCCGGGAAGTGCACCGAGGTCGACTGCTCGGAAACCGAGTGCGGAGATCTGGGCGAGCGCAGCCTCGAGGTCGAGGCGACGGAAGCTGATGGTCGAGCAGATCACGCGCGGATCGAGCGGTGACTGGGTCATCTGCATCTCCTTCGAGGACGTCGGTGTCCGAGCACCTCGGGGAGGTGTCTGCGGTGGTGGATGGGAACACTAGGTCTGTCGACTGCCGCCTCGCTGCCCTCGCTGCACACCCAGAATCTCCGGGAGCAGGCACTTGTCGCGCTGCGGGAGGCGATCGTGATGGGCTCGCTCAGCCCCGGCTCGCACCTGGGCGAAGTCCGCCTCGCGAGCGACCTCGGGATCAGCCGCGGCACCCTGCGCGAGGCGCTGCGGCAGCTCCAGCAGGAGGGACTCGCGGTGACCGACGGGCGCGGCCGCCTCCACGTCCGCTCGCTCGATGGTCCGACCATTCGCGATGCTTTCCGCGTCCGTGCCGCCCTGGAGTCCCTCGCCGCGCGCACCATCACCGAGCTGCCTGAGACCGCTCGGGGCCGAGCACTGAAGAACCTCGAGCACGCACTGGATGCGATGGCCGCGACCGAGAACGGCCCGATGCACGAGCGCCTCGAGGCGGATGTCGAGTTCCACCGCACCCTGTGCACCGCGAGCGGGAACGCTCCCCTGCTGCGCTCCTGGGAGCAGATCTCCGGCATCGTGCGGATGTCGATCATGTACGCAGGCGCGGAGAAGGCGAGCGTGAACACCTCCGTCCCCCGTCACCGCGAGGTGATCGAGATGATCCGCGAATGCCCGGACGACCTCGAGGCCCGGATGACCGCGCACATCCTCGACGTGCTCGCAGACTTCGATCTCGAGTAGTCCACCCGGGGTACCGCATCGCAGAGCCCCGCCATCCCGTCAAGGACCGCGCGTCGGCCGATGCGCCCCGGGTGTCTCCCCCTCCCGCCGCCGTCAGCACGGACAGCTTCTGCTGGGCCTCGCGGATGATCGCGGCGCTGGCCGATCCGCGCTTCCACGACATGATCCCGGAGGTCGAGCGCTACCAGCAGCGCACCCAGGCGCTCGGCCGCACGGCCGTCCATGCGGCCGACGGGGAGGCCGGGACGAGCGAGGACGCGCCGTCCCTGCTCGCCGCCGCGAAAGAGGCCATCGCCGAGCAGGTGCGGGAGGCGACCGACGCGCCGCAGGGCCAGATGCTGTTCACCGCGAGCAACCGGATGACGAACAGGTTCTCCCGCTCGGACGGGTGAAGCGGGGCGCCCGGCCGACGGACGTGCTCAGCCCCACCCCTTCTTCGCCGACGTCTCCCCCACTCCGGCGTTGAACATGTTCAGCGGGTCCAGCTCGCGGTAGTGGGCGACCAGGTGCTCCGGGGCCGGGTAGAGGCGCCCGTAGTTGTGCTCGGCGGGCACGGCGGCGCCGCGGTCGACCAGCAGCTGCGTCATCCGCTTCTTCAGCGCGACGGGGTCCACGCCCTTCTTCGCCACGTGGTCCTGGTGAAGCACGTGGCAGAAGAAGTGCCCGAAGTAGACGCTCTCGAGCAGCTGGTCGGAGATCTCCTCGGGCAGCTGCTCGAGCCAGTCCTCGTCGTCACGGCGCAGGGCGACGTCGAAGGTGACCATCTGCGAGGCCTCGGCGCGGTGCATCACGTAATAGCGGCTCGCGGCGCTGGCGACGCCGAAGCGGATCAGGGTGGCGCTCTGCGCCTCGTCGGCGTCGCACTCGAAGAACTCGCCCTCGTGCCCGTCCGCCGCGAAGAACTCGCGGAGCGTCTGCGCGGTCGCGGCGCGCTGGCTGCCGCTGACCACGAGGATGAGGTGGTGGGCGAAACGGTCGCGGAAGTCGGTGAGCCGGGCCGGGATCTTCTCCGGCACCAGCGAGAACAGCGTCTGCGAGATCGCATCGGCGACCGACGGGCCGAAGCCGGGCAGCTTCGCGAACACGCCGTTGGCCCAGGCCTTCAGCGCGAACATGCGCACCAGGGTGCGGGAGCCGGCGTGCTTGAGGGAGACGTAGGTGTCCTTGC
>DAHVRS010000042.1 GCA_027322375.1 Brachybacterium sp.
GCCGCCGACGTCCTCGCCGAGAAGGGCAAGCGGATGATCGCCTGGGACGAGGTGCTGGACACGCACCTGCCCGATGACACGGTCATCATGAACTGGCGCCACGGCAAGGGCGTGAAGACCGCGACCTCCCGCGGCTTCCGCACGATCATCGCCAACAATGAGCACACCTACTTCGACCACTACCAGGGCGATCCGGCCGATGAGCCGCTCGCGATCGGCGGTCGCACCACGCTCGAGGACGTGTACACCGCGACCTTCTCCCCGCAGCGCCTGGACGATGGCGAGGAGCGCCTCGTGATGGGCCTGCAGGGCCAGCTCTGGACGGAGTACATGACCACCCCCGAGCAGGTGCAGTACATGGCGTTCCCGCGCATGTGCGCCCTCGCCGAGCGCGCCTGGGGCTCCCCCGAGCAGAGCTGGGACGAGTTCGAAGAGCGCCTGCGGGCGCACCTGCCGCGCCTGGACGCCTTCGGCATCCGCTACCGCCCGCTGGACTGATGAGCTCTTCGCACCGCGACGCGCACCCCTACGGGCGGTCGGCCGACGACGTCCGCCGTCGGGATCTGCGTCTGCGCCGCACCCGGCGCGTGCGCGCCGTGCAGCTGGTGATCTTCTCCCTCCTGGTGGTCGGACTGATCGCCGTGGGCGTCTATGCGGTGGGCGAGCTGCGCCGGCCGCTCGAGGAGCCCGGGGAGATCGCTGCGAAGTCCTTCGGACCCTCCGCGGCGGAGATGACCTGCCCGGAGGAGGGCGCGGTGCCGCTGCCGCCGAAGGAGGTGGAGGTGACGGTCCTGAACGGCACGTCCCGATCCGGGCTCGCGGGCAGCACCTCTGATGCGCTGGCCGAGCGCGGTTACGTACTCGGGAAGGCCGGCAACACCGGCAAGGCTGCTGGTCCGGTGACGATCGTCTACGGGCCCGACGGCTATCTCGCGGCGCAGTCCGTGAGCGCCCAGTTCGCGACCGGGGAGGTCACGCCCGCGCTGAAGCTCGAGGCGAGCAAGGAGGGCACCGCGGTGACCGTCATGCTCGGAGACGGCTTCAAGGACCTGGCCGGGAAGGACGCCGCCGCCGACACGCTCGCACAGCCCGTCCCGGTGCCCGAGGGCTGCTGAGCCGCGCTCCTGCTCGTCGGCGGCGCAGCCCGTCGGCCGCCCGCCCGTCGGCGGGTCAGTCCTCCCAGGCGCGGCGGTCGGCCTCCATGCGCAGGCTGATCCAGAACGAGACCGAGCCGCTGAACAGCAGCAGCACCACGATGGTGCCGAAGAGGCTCGCCGTCCCAGGCGAGGAGGGCATGAGACCGATCAGAAGGCTGTTGATGCCGCTGACGTCGTTGCTCGCATCCCCGGCCACGGCATGGTCCGGATCCACGTCCACCACGAGCGTGGCCGAGTAGGGGACGCCGGCGCTGTCACGGACCTCGTAGGTCACCGGGGAGGTGCGGCCCACGAACCCGTCGGCAGGCACGAAGGTCACCGCGCCGTTGGCGCCCACCGTGAAGGTACCCTCCTCCGGGAGGATCAGGCGCGTGCCGCGGCCGTCCTCGAGCTCGGAGATGTTCGTCGCGGCGAGCGAGCTGATCCGCACGGTCTCCGGCACGAGCGGCTGGGAACTGCTGCCGGCGGTGTCATTGCCGAGCACGTCCACGGTGACGGTGCTGCCCGGAGCGGCGCGGCCCTCATCGTCGCGGAGCGTGGCGGCGACCGGGGAGAACACGGCCTCGAGCGTCGCGGTGGCGGGGTTATCGGCGTAGACGCCGCGGGCGGCGACGCCCACGGGAGTGACAGCGCCGGTCACGCCGTCCTCCGGGGTCATGATGACCGCGCCGCCGGCGGTGTCGATCTGCCAGGCCCCCTCGCCGGGGACGGTCAGCTCGAGACCGTCGTCGCTGATCTCCGCGCCCTCGGGCGCGGCCTCGGGGTTGAAGCGCAGGGAGTCCGGGTCCACGTCGCGGATGCCGTTGGTCATGTCCAGGGAGAGGGGGCGTCCCGGCGGTCCGGATTCGGCACGGGAGCGCAGGATCGGATAGGCGGTGCTCAACAGGGCGGTGGAGGCGGTGTTGCCCTCGTCGTCCGCGCCGGTGATGCCCATCGGCGCGGTCTCGCGCACCTCGGCGCTCTCGGGCGTGAAGCGCACCGTCGCCTCATCCCGATCCAGCAGCCACACGCCCTGCCCTTCGACGATCACACGGGTGCCGTCCTGGGAGGCGGTGAAGGAGCCCTGCTCGCCGAGGGGGACGAGGCGCAGGGTGGTCGGGTCCACGTACTGCTGCCCCTCCCCGACCACGAAGAGGATGTCCTCGCCGTAGGGCGCGGACCAGTCGAGGTCGGAGATGATCGGGACGGTGAGGGTGACGCGGCCGGCGCGGATCACAGCGCCCTCGTCGTCCGCGATGACATAGCGGATCGGGTCGAGCTGGCGGCCGAGCCCCTGCCCGGAGGGGGTGTGGGCAAGGGAGGCGCCGTCCTCGGAGAGCTGCCAGGCTCCCTGGTCGGGCACGATCGCACGGCTGCCGTCGGCGAGCATCGTGGAGCCGGCGGGCAGACCCGCGAGCTCCAGACGCACCGAGCCCCCCTCGGGGACCGGGCCGCCGAGGGCGGACGTGGAGGTGGCGTCGGCCGGGCCGTGGACGAGGGTCTCCTCGAGGTCCAGCGGCTCCGGGGTGAGGGTGACCGGCAGGGAACGGCTGTCGTGGTGGCCGCCGACGGTCAGGGCGATGGGGAGGGTGGGGGCGTCGACCCCGACCTGCGGGGTGAACACGAGCTCCTGCCCGAGCAGCGTCCAGGTCCCCTCCCCCTCGATCTCGATGCTGCGGGAGTCCTCGCCGAGCACCATCCGCGAGCCGATGGCATCGCTGAGATCCGCGGGCAGGGCGAGGCGCGCGGAGTCGAGGTCCACCTGGTCCTCGAGGCCGTCCTCGACCAGGGAGCGCAGCGGGATGCGGGTGACCGAGCCGGGGATCATGCGCAGCGTGGTGGTCTCGGCGGGGAACGGGAAGGGGCCGTCCTCGCCGAGGGCCAGCGCGGCGGGGACGGAGAGGCCGAGCGCGAGCACGGCGGAGGTGATCAGCGCGGCGAGGCGCGCGAGGGGGCGGGCTCCTCGCGCGCGCGAGGGGCGACGCGGAGACGGCTCGAGCACGCGACCAGCGTAGCAACGCCGCCCGGGAGCGGCCGGAGGATGAGTCAGCGGATCCGGCGCGGCGGCGGGGTGAGCGGGCTGAGCGGGGAGACGGGGCTCGTGGTGCCCCGTGGAGAGAGGGAGCCGGGCAGGAAGGGGGCGCTGATCGCCCGCAGTGCGACCGTGACCCCGATCATCACCTCGAGCTCATCGCCCTCGGCGGAGGTCCAGCGCTCCACGTGCAGGGCGTGGCCCGTCTCCCGCCCCGTGCGGCGCAGCCCGAGCCGGGACAGGGCACGGTCCACTGCGGTGAGCAAGCCTTCGATCGCACGGGGTTCTTCGAGGGTGGGGCCGGTCGCGGCGAGCAGTGCGCTGACGTGGCGGAGGGTCTGCAGGCCGTGCCAGGAATCACCGGAGGAGCGATCGCGTTCGGGGCGCTGGTCGCGGAAGTCGCCGAGCGCCGGCCGTTCCTCGAGCAGGGCGGTGCTCGCGGCGGTGAGAATCGCGCGGATGCGGTGCAGGGTCGAGTCCTGATCGGGGACGGCGGCGCTCGGGGCGGCAGCGGCCATCACGGTCCCTCCCCTCCCCTGGCTGCGGCGGACGGCGCTGTGCGCCGGTGCCCGTCGGTCCGCCCGCGCGGACGGCACGCTCCACCGTATCCAGGAGCGGCGTCCGCGCCGATGGGGAGAAGTCCCCATCGACACGCCCTCGTCGGCCCCTGATCAGCTCTCGACGGGCACGAACTCCACCGGCGAGACGGAGGAGTAGCGGTCCTGCCGGATCGAGACCACGCCCACGCCGCCGATGAAGGGGGCGAGGGCCTGCGGGTTCTTCCCGGGGTTCGCGAGGACCACCTGGAAGCCGAAGTGGCGGAAGGACTCCATCGCGGCGGTGATGAACTTGCCCGCACCCTTGGAGAACGCCTCGTCGATGATGATCGGGGCGTAGCGGGGCACGTCGTGGCCGGTGCCGGCGAGCTGGTAGCGCAGCGCCGCGGCGAGGCAGAAGGTGGCCAGGCGCTCGTTCTGACCGCCGGAGAGAGGGCCGCCGGACTCGTGGGCGTGGACGACGGTGCCCTCGGCGTCGACCTCCTCGGCGTGGAAGTGCACGTGACGGCGCACGTCGAGGATGACGCGGGAGACCTGGTCATCGCGGGTCCGGGCCGCGCCGATCATGTCCATGAGCTGGCGCAGCGAGAGGAAGCGCTCCTCGGCGAGGTCCCGGTCGCGGGAGATGTCGTTCAGGGCGGTGTCCGCCACGGCACTCTCGAGCGCCTTCTTGAACTCGTCCAGCGCCGCGAGATGCACCGGCCGCATCGACAGCTGCAGGAAGCGGCCCGAGTGGAACTCGACCTGGGCGAGCAGCGAGTTGATGCGCTGGAGGCGCTTGCGGATCTCGGCGGGCTCGCGGGCGATCGCGGTGGCGAGAGCCTGCACGTCCCCGAGGGTGTTGCCGGTGAAGAACTCGAAGAAGCGGTCCTCGACCTCCGGGAGCTTCTCCTCCTCGATCCGGGCGAGGATCGCGAGATAGTCGTCCACCCCCTCGAGGGTGGGGGCGGTGTCCCCGGCCTGCGCGGGCCAGCGGCGGGAGAACTCGCGCATCGCGGTGCGCATGTCCTCCTCGGCGCGGGAGGTGCGCCGGGTGAGGTCCATCAGCTCGGCGTCCAGGGTCGCGGAGGCGTCCTTGGTGACCTGGTCGATGGTGGACAGCACCAGAGTGGGCGCGATCGCGGCGAAGCGGGCGGCGAGCTCCTCCTCGACGGCGGGGTCGAGGCTCGCGTCCTCGATGCGGCTGCGCGCCTCGGCGAGCCGCTCGGTGGCGCGCTCGGCCTGCTCGCCGAGCTTGCCGGCGGAGCGGACCACCTGCAGCAGCTCCTCGTCGCTGTCCGCGATCGACTGCTCGACGTCATCGATCTGGCGTGCCAGCTCGGAGAGCGCGGCGGAGCCGTCCTCCGCGGCGCGGACCATGTCCCGCAGGTTCGCCACACGCCGCGCGACGGAGGCGGCGTCGATGTCGTCCCAGGTGACAGTGCTGATCATCTGGAGGGCGTAGAGCCGCTCGGCGCGACGCTCCCGCTCTCCCTCGACGTCCTTGCGGCGGGCCTGCGCCTCGAACAGGGCCTGCTCGGCGCGGGTGCGCTCCTGCTCGAACACGGCGCGCTTGGCCCGGTTGTCGAAGCCGAGCACCCACTGGGAGCGGTCGTTGATCTGACGGTCCGCGCTCTTCTCGTGACGGGTCGCGGAGTGCTTGATCTGGCCGGAGCGCAGCACCGCCCGGTTCAGCCGGGTGAACTCGTCCAGGCCCTCGGCGCAGGTGTAGTCCATGCGCGCGGCGATCTCGTGGGAGAGCCACACGTGGAACTCGCCGTCCTTGACGTCGAGCTTCGCGGCCAGGGAGCGGGGGTCGATGTTCTTCGCGGGGCGGCGCAGATCGGTGTTGACCCGGTTGTAGGAGATGCGGCGGCGCAGCTTGGTGCGGTCGATGACACTCGCGACCTCGCGGTAGACGCGGTCCGGGACGAGGATCGACCTGGCCAGGCCCCGCAGCGCCTGCTCGGCCGCGGCGGTCCACTCCTCCTCGCCGGCGCGCACCTGCAGCAGCTCGGCGGCGAAGGGAAGCTCGGTGGGGGCGATCCCCACCTCGGCGGCGATGTGGTCGCGCAGCGCCACGTCCTCGGAGTGCAGGTTCGAGGCGCGCCGGGTGAGGGAGGCGAGCTCCTCGCGGGTCCGCTCGAGCGTCGCGGTGAGCTCGCGCACGCTCGCCTCCGCCTCCCAGCGGGCGGCGTCCGCGCCCTTCTCCTCCTGCTCGAGGCTCTCGCGCAGCGCCGCGACCTCCCGCTGCAGGGCGAGGAACATGTCCTCCCCGGCCGGGGTGCGCAGTTCGACGGTCGCGAGCTGGGCGGCGAACTCGGTGCCGCGCTCGCGGCGCCGCTCCCGCTCCACCTCGAGGCCCGCGATCTGCTGCTTCCAGTCGTCGATCTCGCCGCCGCCGGCGCGGCGACGCTGCTCCTTGAGCTGGGCGAGGTCCGAGCGGGCCTCGGCCACGTCCTGGGTGAGGCGGCGCTGCTGCGCCTCGAGCCGGTCCCGCTCGAGCTGGATCCGGTCGGTCTCCTCGCTGAGCAGGCGCACCAGGTGCTGGGAGGCGAACACGTCGATGTCGGCGCGACGGTCCACGAGCTCCCCGCCGCGCTCGCGCATCGCGGACCAGTCCTCGTGGGAGGTGCGCAGGGTGCGCAGCAGGTCCCGCTGCTCGCGCGCGGTGACGAGCGCCTCGTACACCTCGGAGAGGTTCTGGAAGTTCGCGAGCGCCTGGTCGGCGAGCTCGAAGGTGCGCGGCTGGTCGAGCATGTAGTCGCGCAGCAGCCCGTTGACGTCGCCGAGCTCCTTGGCGGACTGGATCTTGTGCAGCAGGCCCAGCGCCTTCTCGTCGGGGATGCCGAGCAGCTGGCAGAACGCGGCGCGGTACTCGCGGAACTGGCGGAAGGTCTGGGTGCCGGGGTGGGCGGCCTCGAGCGCCTTCCCCTCGATCTGGGTGGAGACGAACTGGCGCAGATCGGTGACATCCAGCGGAGTGCGCGCGATGACGTACAGGCTCTTCACATCGGAGTCCGCGGTGTGCCCGGCGTGCAGGAGCAGCAGGCGGGAGAGCTGGACGATCCCACCGCGGCCGTCGCTGTAGCGCAGTGTCAGCACGGACAGGGTGGTCTTCTCGCGCAGCACCTCCTGGCTGAACTCGCCGGTGGCCTGGTCGTAGTGCATCGCCCACGCGCCGCGCACATAGCTGGCGACGGTGCGGCGGTACTTGGAGCGCTGGGGGCCCGCGTCGGAGGCGGCGGCGTTGAACTGCAGCGTGCGCGGCGGGGTGAGCAGAGCGCTGATCGCGTCCAGCAGCGTGGACTTGCCGGTGCCAGGGCCGCCGGTGAGGAAGTAGCCCTTCGCGGAGATCGGCAGATCGTGCGTGCCGTGGAAGGTGCCCCAGTTGGAGACCTGCACGGCGACGAGCCGCCACTGCCCCGGATGGGGGTGATCGGGATCGGCCGCCACGGGACGATCTGCCTCGTCCGTCCCGTCGGTCCCGGGCATGCCGGGGAGGTCGAGGGTGTCAGCTGCGGAAGTCACCCCTGCAGGGTACCGGGAGCGCCCCCGGCGGGTCGCCGTTCACCGTGCGTTCACCTTGCTATAGTCGCGACGCCACAGGCTGCCGGCACTCCGGTGCCGCGCGTCCGCGGCCGCCGATCCCGCGCGTCGCCGCGCCGACCGTCGGGAGAGCGCGCCGCCCCGTCGTCAGGAGGATGGATGCAGGAGGTGCCGCCCCGCGGCCGCGGCCAGGAGGAGCCCTCCGCGGTCCGCCTCGCCGCGACGACACCCTCCGCCCTCCTGCAGGCCACCGACACCTCCGCGGTGCCCGCCCTGTGGGGGCAGGCCTTCCCCGCCCGGACCTGGCGCCGCGTCCTCGGTGAACGGGGAGTGGTCCTCACCCTCGAGCGTCCGGGCACGCTGCGCGCGGCCGATTCCGCCCAGGCCCACCATCTCGGTCCCCTCTCCCCCGGCCGGCATCCGCTCACCCCCGCGCAGCTCGCCCACGACTGGCTCTGGGTCGAGGGGAAGGACGGGGAGACCGAGGATTTCGGCGAGGTCACCTGGTCGCTCGAGGGACCGCTCGAGCTGCCGCCCGTCGTGGTCGTGATCCCCACTTACCGGCGCGAGGCCGATGCGGTCGCGCAGTCCCGCCGCTTCCTCGCGATGGACACGGTCACCGCCGTGATCGTGGTGGACCAGGGCGGCACCCTCGAGACACATCACGGCTTCGCGGCGCTGCAGGCGGAGCATCCCGGGCTGCACCTGGTCTCCCAGGAGAACCTGGGCGGCTCCGGCGGGTATGCGCGCGGAATGCTCGAGGCGGCGCGGGAGCACCCGTCGGCCGCGGTGCTGTTCTCCGACGACGACGCCGTCCTCTCCGCTGAGTCGCTGCGCCGCATGCTCACCTTCCAGGCGCTCGCGCCGCGGCCGACGGTGCTGGGCACGCCGCTGTTCTCCGCGGACAGCCCCTCTCGTCTGCTCGCGCACACGGAGGGCGTGGGCGCGCGCGCCTTCCAGTGGCGACCCGCGGATCGGGTGCGCGGCGGGATCGACCTGGCGGACACGACCCCAGCGGAGTGGACCTTCCATTCCCAGCGCGAGGCCGCGGACTACACCGGCTGGTGGGGGACGCTGTTCCCGCCCGGGACCGCCGCGGAGCTGGGGCTGCCCGCGCCGCTGTTCCTGAAGTGGGACGACGCCGAGTACGGGTTGCGCGCCCGCGCGAAGGGCTACGACCAGGCGGTCCTGCCCGGCACGGCCGTGCACCATCCGCCGTGGACCGCGTACCGCACCCAGATGACCTGGACCGCGCGCGTGCTCCACCGCAACCGGCTCGCGGTCGCCGCCGCCTACGGGGCCGGGCGCGGCGTGCTCGCCTCCTCCCTCCTGCACCAGGCCAAGCACGTGCTGGCCGGGCATCTGCTCACCGCCGAGCTGTGGGAGGACGGCATCGACGCGGTCCTCGCCGGCCCCGACGCCTGGCTGGGCCGCGACCTCTCCCATGCCCGCGACGACGGCGCCGCCGTGGCCGCGCGCTGGCACCGCGACCATGACCTCACGGACATCCCCGGAGGCCGCCGCACCGGCCCGCTGCCCTTCCCCCGTGCCGCGCTCCGCGCTGCGACACGGATGCTGGGCCCAGATCGGCCTGCCTCCGTGGTGCTCGAGGT
>DAHVRS010000191.1 GCA_027322375.1 Brachybacterium sp.
CATTTTTTAATGATAAATTGATTACATCAAGTATCCTATGACGCATGTAAAAAGACGTTTTAACACCTACTCCTACTTCTTCAGCACATTTTCTTATAGAAAGTCCTAATATCATTAATTCACAGTATTTTAGCCATTTACTCGCCCTCATCTGGCGACGCGTGGTGCCCAGTGCCCTCAGCAGCGCGTTCTCTCCAGTGCGCTCGACCACGCCCAGGCTGAGCGTGTTCGCGACGCCGACGAGCGCGACGAGCACCGCGACGGCCAGCAGCGCGATCGTGATCCCGAGCAGCACGTCGAGGATCTGCCCGTAGGACTCCCGTTCGGCGCCCCCGAACTCGCTGCGCGTGCTGACGAAGCCCGGCCCGGCAGTCACCTCGTCGACCGTGCCCACGAGATCCTGGAGGCCGATGCCTTCCCGCTCAGGCGTGCCGGGGTCCGCGAAGTCGGCGAGGATCGCGGGCTCCGCAGCGTCCCCGACGAGCGCGGTCAGCGTCGCAGGGGTCACCAGCGACATCTGCAGGTTCGCCTCCACCTGGACGCGCAGCTCCTGCGAGGTGCCGTCCGCCCCCTGCAGGGTGAGGACCTGCCCGTCGTGCACGCCGAAGCGCTCGGATCGCTCCTGCCCGAGCAGCACCACCCCGTCCTCGAGCATGTCCGCCGCGCCGGGGCGATGGGAGACCTCCCGGACGGCCTCCGGGGCGACGCCGAACAGCGTCATCGGCTCCTCGGCGCCCACCTCGATGTCGCCGCGCTCGGCGCCGCGGGCGGAGTCCATGCCGCGGATCGCAGCGATCTGGTCGGCGGCATCGGCCGGCATCTCCTCGGCGGAGACGACCAGGTCGATGGGGCGGCGGGAGTCGAGCTCCGCGGTGAGGGTCGCCTCCGCGGTCCGCGCGCCGACGGCCATCATCGTCATGAGCGTGGTGCCGATGAGGAGTGCGGCGATCGTCGCGGCGCTGCGCCGCGGTGTGCGGGCGACGTTCGCTCCGGCGATGCGGGCCGGCAGCCCGCCAAGGAGTGCCGCGGCCCGGGCGGCGAGCGCCGCGAGCGGACGGGTGAGCACGACGAGGACGAGCATCACGCCGAGGAAGCTCAGCACTCCGCCGGCCATGGCGAGCAGGATCGCGGGCCCTGCCGTGCCGCGCATCGCGAGGACGGTCCCGCCGGCGAGTGCGAGCAGACCGGCCGTAACGGCGACGATCCCGATCACGCCGCGCAGGCTGAGGCGGTGCTTCCCGCCACCGTGCGCACTGGCGGGAGGGATCGGGCGCAGGGCCTGCAGCGGGGCCACGCGCGTCGCGGCACGCAGCGGAGCGAGGGAGGCCAGCAGTGTGATCGCCACCCCGGCCAGCAGCGGCAGCAGCACCGAGAGCACGCTGAGCGGAACGAGCGCGATCCCGTCGAGCCATCCGACTGCGGCGGCGAGCGCGAGACCGGCCTGGACCAGCAGATGCCCGAGAACCACACCGATGCCCGCGCCGAGCAGGCCCACAATCAGCGATTCGCGCAGCACCACGGCGCGGACCTGGGCGCGGGTCGCGCCGAGGGTGCGCAGCAGGGCGAGGGAGCGAGTGCGCTGGGCGAGCGTGACCGCGAAGGTGTTCGCGATGACGACGGCGCTGGTGAACAGCGCGATCAGGACGAAGACGGAGAGCAGCATGCCCAGTGCCGCGAAGCCGCGGAGCATGTCGCTGGCCGCCTCGTCCTGCGCCTCCTGGGCGGTGCGGACGATGAGCTCCCCGTCGCCCTGCCCAGAGCTCGTGCCGGACGCCGCGGCGGCGACCTCTGCGGGGTCGGTGCCGTCGGGGACGGAGGCGAGCCACATCGGCGTGAGCGTCCCCTCCGTCGGCCCGAGGAGGGAAGCAGCGTTGACGTCCTGGACGAGCAGACGCGGGACCCCGCCGAACACGGAGCCTGCGGGATCCTTTGCGATGCCCGTGATCTCGAACTCGGCGGTGCCGTCGGTGGCCTCGGGGTCGCCGGTGGAGAGGGTGAGCGTGTCGCCGACTCCCAGGTCGAGCGCGTCGGCGGCGGAGCGGCCCAGCACGATCTGAGAGGGGGAGGCGGCGGGGGTGCCCTCGGCGAGGTCCTCGCCTGTGGGGAGCATGACGGCTTCGACGTAGGTGCTCGTGGAGCCGGTGCTCGCCTCGACGTAGGTCATGAGCACGGGCCACACAGCCTCGGCCCCGTCGACCTCAGGGGCGGGCAGCGGGGCCTCGCTCGCGTAGTCGTCCTCGGTGAGCACGCGGGTGATCTCGA
>DAHVRS010000226.1 GCA_027322375.1 Brachybacterium sp.
ATGATCAGCACCGCGACCGCGGCGGTGAACGCGGTCTCTGCGCCGTGGCCGGTGAGCAGCCAGGCCGCGAGCGTCCCGAGCGCGATCACGAGGACGATCGGCACGAAGATACCCGAGACCCGGTCGGCGAGGCGCTGGATCTCGGCCTTCCCGGACTGGGCGTCCTCGACCATCCGCGCCATCTTCGCGAGCTGGGTGTCGGCGCCCACGCGCGTCGCGCGGACCACGAGGCGGCCGCCCGCGTTCACGGTCGCACCGGTGACGGGGTCGCCCTCGCCCACCTCGACGGGCACGGATTCGCCGGTGAGCATCGAGGCGTCGACCGCGGAGGTGCCGGAGACGACGACGCCATCGGTCGCGATGGTCTCCCCGGGGCGGACCACGAACTCATCGCCCACGCCGAGCTCGGTGATCGGGACGCGCGCCTCGGTGCCGCTGCGCAGCACGGCCACGTCCTTCGCGCCCATGTCCATCAGGGTGCGCAGCGCGGCGCCGGCCTGCCGCTTCGAGCGCTTCTCGAGATAGCGGCCCAGCAGGAGGAACAGTGTCACCCCGGCGGCGACCTCGAGGTAGATGTTCGCGGAGCCGTCGCTGCGGGAGATCGCGAGGGTGAACTCGTGCCGCATGCCGGGCATGCCGGCGCTGCCCAGGAACAGGGCGTACAGCGACCACAGGAAGGCGGCGCCCGTGCCCACGGAGATGAGGGTGTCCATCGTCGCCGCGCCGTGGCGGAGGTTCATCGCGGCCGCGCGGTGGAACGGCCAGGCGCCCCACACGATGATGGGCCCGGTGAGCGCGAGGCACAGCCACTGCCAGTAGGTGAACTGCAGCGCGGGCACCATCGACAGCACGATCACCGGGATCGACAGGACGGCGGTGCCGATCAACCGCTGGCGGAGGGAGAGCAGCTCCGGATCCTCCGCCTCCGCCGCGCCCTCCTCGCTGGCACCCTTCTGGGCGGTGTCCTCGGCAGGCGGGGCGGGCAGGGCCGCGGTGTAGCCGGTCTGCTCGATCACGGTGACGAGGTCATGAGGGTCATAGCCCTCCGGCACGGTCACGCGTGCCTTCTCCGTCGCATAGTTCACCGAGGCGCTCACCCCGTCGAGCTTGTTCAGCTTGCGCTCGATCCGGTTCGCGCACGAGGCACAGGTCATCCCGCCGATCTCGAGCTCGATGCCGACATCGACGGGCTGCGGGGGCTGAGTGGTGGCCATGGCGGGCTGCTGCCTTCTTCCTCACGGGGCGGGTGCGCGACGCGACGGACGGGACGGGTGGTGAGCGGAGCGGGGCCGGGAGGGGATCGCCGCCCGGCCCAGGGCGCTCACGCGCGGGCGGCGGTGTAGCCGGCCTCCTCGACGGCGGCGAGCACTGCAGCATCGTCCAGTTCCTGCTCGGCGCTGATGCGGAGCACGCCGGTCTCGTGGCTGACCTCCACCCCGGTGACGCCGGGGATCTCGGAGACCTCCTCGCGCACGGACATCTCGCAGTGGCCGCAGGTCATGCCGGTCACCTGGAACTGGGCGGTGGTGCTCATGTGGTCTCCTCGAAGAGATCGGGGGATACCCTGGAGGGGTATCGGTTCTGACACTTTTATACCCCTTGGGGGTATGCGGAGGTAAGGGGACGACGGAAAAACGGGTCTCGTCCGTCCCCCTTGCGTGCTTCGATGAGGACATGAGCGAAGACGCCCTCACCACCATCCGCCAGGAGAGCGACCGCGCTGTCGCCGCCCTCAGCGACGCCGACCCCGCGCGGCCAGTTCCCACCTGCACCGACTGGACGGCTGATGACCTCCTATGGCACATCGCGGAGGTCCACGAGTTCTGGGCCGGGATCCTCGCCACCGGAGCGACCACCCAGGAGCGGGTGCAGGCGATCGAGGAGGGGAAGGCTCCACGTCCTGCCGAGCGCGAGGCCCTGCTCGCCCGGCGCGCCACCGCGACCGACGCCCTCCTCGCCCAGCTCACCGCCCGCGCCGACGAGGAGCCCGCCTGGTTCTGGTACTCCGCGTTCCAGACCGTCGGGATCACCCGCCGCATGCAGACGCACGAGGCGAGCATCCACCGCATCGACGCGGAGCTCACCGCCGGACTTCCCGTCACCCCGCTCACGGAGGAAGTGGCTGCCGACGGGCTCGGCCATGTCCTGGATGTCATGTGGCCGGCGGGCTTCGAGTGGATCCCCGACTGGGCCGAGACCCGCCCCGTCGCTGTCGTCGAGATCGCGGTCGAGGGCGGGGCGGAGGAGCTGCTCGAGATCAGTCGCTGGTCGGGGACGCGTCCCCGCGACGGCAAGGAGTTCGAGGGAGTCGTCGGCCGGCGCTCCCCGGACGCCGCTGCAGCCGAGGCGCTGCCGCGCACCCGCGCGACCGGCTCGGCGCTCGCCCTGGACCTCTGGGCCTGGGGCCGCGCCCAGGCGCTGCCGCACGTCGCGGGCGGCGTCGGAGAGGTCACGGTCACGGGCGATGCCGAGGCGGTCAGGCAGCTCGAGGCGCTCATCGCCGAGGGTCACGACTGAGCTGAGGGCCCCGGCTGAGGGGTGCTGACTGGTGCGTCACGACGGACATGCCCGCGTCAGCCGCGGGGCACCAGCACCACCGGGGCATGCGCCCAGCCGCCCACCGGAGCGATCTCGCGCTCGCCGGGCGTCTCGGCGGGATGCACGTCGGCCACCGCGAGCAGCTCCCGCAGCAGGGTGACGAGCTCGAGCGTCGCGAGCTCTCTGCCGGGGCACACATGCGGACCGGTCCCGTAGACGAGGTTCTGTGCCGCATTCGCCTCCGGAGCCACCGCGTCCGGGTCCTCGAAGACGCGCTCATCGCGGTTGATCGAGGTCCAGTGCAGCATCACCCGCTCCCCGGCGGCGATCTCCTGACCAGCGAGCGTGACGGGGCAGGTGGTCACGCGCCGGTTCGAGACGAACGGATCATCGATCCGCAGCAGCTCGTCGACGATCGCGCCCGCCTCGGCCTCGCTCCCGTCCCGCACCCGTGCCGCGAGCTCAGGGGCGCGGGAGAGCGCCATGAGCAGCACCCCGGTGCACAGGGCGATCGAGCCGAGGTCGCCGCCTGTCCAGTTGCGCAGGATCGAGACGATCTCCTCCTCGCGCAGCGGCCGGCTCGTCGAGCCGGGCACTGACGGGTCCGGGAGCGGGATCTCGAGCCGCATCAGCGCCGTCGTCGGGTCCTCCGGAGCGCCCGCGGCGTGTCGCGGAGCGAGCACGGAGCGGATGATCGTATCGAAGCGTTCGGCGACCGCGGTGGTGCGGGCGAGGTCTCCGGAGCGGGAGGCCTCATGGTTCTCGACCATCCAGTCCAGCAGCTCCGGTTCGAGCTCCTCCGGCCAGCCCAGCCAGGCCGTCTGCCCCCGCACGGCGAACACGGCGCCGAGTGCGGCGACCGCGTCGACCTCCGTGCCTGCCGGACCCACGGAGTCCATCAGCTCCTCGACGAGCTCGACCGCGATCGTGCGCAGCACCGGGGCGAGGCGCGCCATCTCCTCCGGGGCGAAGAACGGATCGGTCGCGGCCCGGATCGCGGCGTGCTCTGCACCGTCGAGGCCGTTGGGCACCTGGAGGAACCGGGAGACGGCGGAGGAGAAGGTCTGCGCATCCTCGGCGACCTGGACCGCCTCGGCATGGCGCAGTACCACCCAGGTGCCGTCCGGAGTACGGGCGAGCGGCGCGTCAGCGCGCAGCTCGTCGGTCGCGGAGCGGGGTTCGAGGCCGGTGGCGTCGAATGTCGGGACGCTCATGCCCTCATCGTAGGTCGGCCAGCAGCCCCTTCTCCGGGACTTCTCTCCTGCGCGCTCGCCCCTGCAGCAGATGCACGAGCGTCCCGATCGCGAGGAAGGCGAGGAGCATCGCCACGGTCGTGACGAGGACCTGCGGCCAGGAGGAGACGGTCGGGTCCAGGAAGTCGTAGGGGTACCAGCCGGTCACGGCGCCGCGCAGCCACGTGCAGCCCAGATAGGTCAGCGGATAGACGAGCCACACAAGGATCCGCCAGCGCGAGGCGGCACGGACGCGCGGGGTCTGCAGCCAGTCCAGCAGCGCCGCGACCGGTGCCACCCGGTGCAGCATGATGCCGGTCCAGCCGATGTCCCAGCGCAGCAGCTCATCCAGCGGCGCGACCAGCAGCGCATAGATGATCCCGGTCATCACCAGGTAGAACGCGACCGCGCCGCGCACGTCCGCCCACCACCGCGGACGGCGCGGGCGCGGCAGCATGACGGTCACCAGCAGCACGAGCGCGAAGGCGAGGTTCGACTGGTTCGTGAAGTACGAGACGTGCTCCGGGAGCGTCCCGGCGCGGCCCGCCTCGAGCGTGCTCCAGACGAGCGCGGCGAGCACGAGCACTGCGACCGCGACCCGCAGCACCGCGGCGAGCGCGTCGCGAGAACCGTCGGCCGACGACACGGCAGGCAACAGTGCCGCCCGGCTCGCACCCGGCGCGGCCGACGGGCTGGCAGCCGACGGACTGCTCGGGCGGGGAGGCGGCGTCCGCGCCGTGGAGTCGGTCATGGGCCAAGTATGGTCCCGGCCCCGCCAGCTCAGCGGCCCAGCGCGGTGCTCACCAGTCCGCAACTTAGCTCACCAGGCCGCCGCCGCCTCCTCGAGCGCGGCGGCGACCCGCACCGTCGCCGAGTTCTGCTCCGCGCCCGGCCGGCGCACCAGCAGCAGCGGCGTGGTGCGAGGACGCTCGGGCACCTCGAGCTGCACGAGAGCACCGGAGAGCAGATCCGCCTCGGACAGTGAGCGCGGCAGCACGCTGTAGCCAGCGCCCGCGCGCACCGCCGCGATCACCGCATGCAGGCTCGGAACCGTCAGCGCCGGGCCCACCGCCGGATGCTGCTTGCCGTACTGGGTGCGCCAGTAGCGCCGCACCACGGGCATGTCATCGGCAGTGCTCACCAGCGGCACGGATTCGAGCGCCGCGCACACGGGCGTGCCCGCCTCCCGCGCCTCGACGCGCTCCGCCCAGGCGGGGGCGGCGACGAGGAGATGCTCCTCCTGCGCGAGCTCGGTGATGCCGAGCGCGCGACCGCGCGGACGCAGCGTGGTCAGCACCAGATCGTGTCGCCCCTCCCGCAGCTGCTCGAGCAGCTCCTCATCCTCCCCGGTCGCGACATGCACCCGCACCCCGTCCGCGACGAGCGGGGCGAGGGCCGGCAGCACTCGCGCGCACAGCAGCTCCGACGGGCCCGCGAGATGCACCGGGGCGGTGCGCCCGTCGAGCTCGCAGTTCCCACCCGCGACGAGGTCCAGGTCATCCAGCGGCGCGGAGATCCGTTCGGCGAGCTCGCGGGCGAAGGGCGTGGGCTCCACCCCGCGGGGCAGACGCTGGAAGAGCTGCCGGCCCAGCTGCTGCTCGAGCGCGCGCATCTGCGCGGTCACCGTGGGCTGGGTGAGGCCCAGCGCCGGTGCGGCGGCGGTGAAGGAGCCTGCGCGATGCACGGCCAGGAAGGTGCGCAGCAGGTTGAGGTCCTGCACGGGGGCGAGGGTGGAGGTCGTCACAGCGGGAAGAGTACGCAACACGGCGACCTCGATCCATAGGCAGAGGGATGCCTCCCATCGGTCCTGCTATTGGTCAGCGCATGGCGGACGTGGTTAGCGTGACCGCATCCTCGCCGCGGCCCGGCCGCGGCGATCCGCCCGTCTCAGACGCTCAGGAGTCCCTCCATGACCCAGTACCTGCTCAGCCCCATCACCCTGCGCGACCTCACCGTCCGCAACCGGATCTGGGTGCCGCCCATGTGCCAGTACTCGGCTCTCGCTCGCGACGGCGTCGCCACCGACTTCCACCTCATGCACTACGGCTCCTTCGCCCGCGGCGGCGCCGGTGCTGTGATCGTCGAGGCCACCGGCGTGCTGCCCGAGGGCCGCATCGCGCCGCAGGACCTGGGCCTCTGGAACAACGCCCAGCGCGACGCGCTCCGTCCGGTCGTGGACCTCGTCCACTCCTTCGGCGCGGCCGCCGGGATCCAGCTCGCCCACGCCGGACGCAAGGCCTCCACCGAGCCCGAATGGGGCACCCCGAACCCGGGTGCCTCCCTCGCCGTCGCCGATGGCGGCTGGGAGACCGTCGGCCCCTCCGCGCGCGCCTATGACAGCCTCACCGCGCCGGTTGCACTGGACGAGGCCGGGATCGACGCAGTCGTCGACGCCTTCGCCGCCGCCGCGGTGCGCGCCGTCGAGGCAGGCTTCGACCTGGTCGAGGTCCACGCCGCCCACGGCTACCTCCTGCACGAGTTCCTCTCCCCGCTGAGCAACCAGCGCACCGACTCCTACGGCGGCGAGCTCGCGGGCCGCGCCAGGCTTCTGCTGCGCGTGGTCGACGCGGTGCGGGGCGCGATCCCGCACGGCATGCCGCTCGTCGTGCGGATCTCCGCGACCGAGTGGATCGAGGGCGGCTTCGACCTCGAGCAGGCGACCGAGCTCGTGACCTGGCTCGGCGAGCACGGCGTGGACATGGTCGACGTCTCCTCCGGAGGCAACGCCCCGCTGCCCGAGGGGGAGAAGATCCCCGTCGGCCCCGGCTATCAGACCCCGCTGGCCGCGCACCTGCGCGCACGCACCGAGGTGCCCGTCTCCGCGGTGGGGATGCTGGATGAGCCCTTCCAGGCCGAGCACGTGCTCGCCACCGGTCAGGCCGACGTGGTGCGCGTGGGACGCGCTTTCATGCGCGAGCCGAACTGGGGCCTGGACGCCGCGCTCGCGCTGCGCGGTGACGCGGAGATCATCCCGCCCCAGTACCGCCGCTCATTCCGTCAGCAGCTGCGCCGCGGCTGAGCTGAGGCGACGGCAGCGGGGCGGCGGTCAGGACCCGAGCGGCCAGTCGTCCCGCACCTCGGCGCCGCCCTCGACGACGTGCTCGCGGGCCCCGGGCAGGCGGGTCCAGGAGTCCTGCGGCCGGTACCCCAGCTCCAGTTGAGTGTTCGTCATCGACCACCGCCGGTTGGGATTGTCGGAGATCGCGTAGAACAGGCCGAAGGCCACCTCGGCCTCGATCGCGCAGCGCACCACCTCGGTGCAGTCGCGGGGGCTGAGCCACATGGCGCGCAGGATGTCCTCCTTCGCCACCATCGGGTCCTCGGTGAACCAGCCGATGCGCAGGTTGATCACGTCCAGGCCGTGCTCGTCGTGGTAGAACCGGCCGATCCCCTCGCCGAAGATCTTCGAGACCCCGTACAGGGAGTCGGCCCGCTGCAGCTGATCGGGGTAGACCGGCCACTGCTCGTAGCGGTCGTACATGCCCATCGCGTGATTGGAGGAGGCGAGCACGACGCGGCGCACCCCGGCCTCCCGGGCGGCCTCCAACATATTGCGCACACCGATGATGTTCGCCTCGAGCACGAGCTCCCAGCTGGATTCGGGGGAGGCA
>DAHVRS010000236.1 GCA_027322375.1 Brachybacterium sp.
CAGGTGCTCACCTTCGACCACGAGCATGTGCCCACCGCGATCCTCGAGCGCCTCGCCGCCGAGGGCGAGGTCGCCGTCCGCCCCGGCCCCGCCGCCCTGGTGCACGCCCAGGACAAGCTCGTCATGCGAGAGAAGCTCACCGCGCTCGGCCACCCCTGCCCCCGCTGGTGGCGGATCGACACGGCCGAGGACCTCGCCGCCGCGCTCGAGGCCGCAGGTGGCCGCATCGTGGTGAAGACCCCGCGCGGCGGCTACGACGCCCACGGCGTGAAGATCATCGAGCGTCCCGACCAGGCGCAGGACTGGCTGGACGCCCACGGCGAGCTGCTCGCCGAGGAGCTCGTCCCCTTCACGCGCGAGCTCTCCGCGCAGGTCGCCCGCCGCCCCTCCGGCGAGGCCGTCGCCTATCCCGTGGTCCAGTCGGTGCAGAAGGACGGCGTCTGCTTCGAGGTCGTCGCCCCCGCGCCGGGCCTCGGCGAGGGGGCGCAGCGCCGCATCCAGGACCTCGCCCTCGCGATCGCCGAGGATCTCGACGTCACCGGCATGCTCGCCGTCGAGCTGTTCGAGACCGGCGACGGCACGGTGAGCGTCAACGAGCTGGCCATGCGCCCCCACAACACCGGCCACTGGTCGATGGACGGCGCGGTCACCGGCCAGTTCGAGCAGCATCTGCGAGCCGTCGCGGACCTGCCGCTGGGCTCGACCGCGCTGCGCGGCCCCGTCGCGGTGATGGTGAACCTGCTCGGCGGCACCGTCGAGGACCTCGCCCCCGGCGCGCAGGCCGCGCTCGCGGCGGACCCCGAGCTCCGCCTCCACCTCTACGGCAAGTCCGTGCGTCCGGGCCGCAAGATCGGGCACGTCACCCTCGTGGGCGAGGACGCGGATGCCCTGCTCGAGCGCGCCCACCGCGCCGAGCAACTGATCATCCACGGCCCCGACGCCGTCCCGTCCACCGCTGTCCAGCCCGACGCCGCCACCCCGACCCCCGAGGGAGACCCCCGATGACCGCTGAGCAGACCCAGCACACCGCGCCCCAGCCCCTCGTCGGGATCGTCATGGGCTCCGACTCCGACTACCCCGTGATGAAGGCCGCGGAGGAGGCGCTCGCCGAGTTCGGGATCGGCTGCACCGTCGAGGTCGTCTCCGCCCACCGCATGCCCGAGGACATGGTGACCTGGGGACGCAGCGCCGCCGACCGCGGCCTGCGCGTCGTCATCGCCGGCGCTGGCGGGGCCGCGCACCTGCCCGGCATGCTCGCCTCCCTCACCCCGCTGCCCGTGATCGGCGTGCCCGTCCCGCTGAAGCACCTCGACGGAATGGACTCCCTGCTCTCGATCGTGCAGATGCCCGCCGGCGTCCCCGTCGCGACGGTCTCCATCGGCGGCGCCCGCAACGCCGGCCTCCTCGCCGCCCGCATCCTCGCCGCGGGCGGGGACGAGCCCGCCGCCGCACTGCGCGAGCGGATGGTCGCCTTCCAGAGCGAGCTGCGCGACCTCGCGCTCGCCAAGGGCGAGGCACTGCGCGCCACCCGCTGACCGACGCACCGGTCGGCCGCAGGTTGTCCTCCGGGTGAACATCCTGTGGACGTTCCCACCGCCACGTCCCCTGCCGGGGCGTCCGTCCCGGTCGGGGCAGGGCGGGGCGGTATCGTCGGGACCATGAATGGAACCCCTGCCTACCGGGTCGCCCCGGGGGCCGACATCTCCGAGGACGCGACGATCGGCGACGGCAGCTCCGTCTGGCATCTCGCCCAGATCCGTGAAGGGGCGCGTCTCGGCGAGAACTGCGTGATCGGCCGCGGCGCCTACATCGGCTCCGGCGTGACGATGGGCGACGGGTGCAAGGTGCAGAACCACGCCCTGGTCTACGAGCCCGCCCAGCTCGCCGACGGCGTCTTCGTCGGCCCCGCCGCGGTCTTCACCAACGACCACTTCCCGCGCGCCGTGAACCCCGACCTCACCCCGAAGTCCGCCGCGGACTGGGAGCCGGTGGGCGTGACCTGCGAGACCGGTGCCTCGATCGGCGCCCGCGCCGTCTGCGTCGCCCCCGTGACGATCGGCGCCTGGGCGATGGTCGCCGCAGGCGCGACCGTGGTCAAGGACGTGCCCCCGCACGCGCTCGTCGCCGGCGTCCCCGCCCGACGCCTGGCCTGGGTGGGCCGCTCCGGGCAGAAGCTCGTGCCCGCCTCCGACGGCACCGACGCGTGGGTGTGCCCCGCCACCGGCGAGTGGTACGTCCCCGATGACTCCACCGGCGGGCTCCTGCTCGCCTCCTCCCCGCTGGCCGATGCGCCCCGGCCCGCACCCCTTGACGACCCCGACACCCCCGACGACCAGGACGGACCCACCGCATGAGCACGGAACTGGACTTCATCCCCCCGGCGAAGCCGATCATCGGCACCGAGGAGCGGGAGGCGGTGGACCGCGTTCTCGCCTCCGGGATGGTTGCGCAGGGACCCGAGGTCGCCGCCTTCGAACAGGAGTTCTCCGCCGCGCTCGTGGGCGGGCGCGAGGTCGTCGCCGTGAACTCCGGCACCTCAGGCCAGCACCTGGGGATGCTCGCGCTGGGCCTGAAGCCCGGGGACGAGGTCATCGTCCCCTCCTTCACCTTCGCCGCGACCGCGAACTCCGTGGCCGTCTCCGGCGGCGTGCCCGTCTTCGTGGACGTGGACCCTGACACCTTCGCCCTGGACCCGGCCGCTGTCGAGGCCGCGATCACCGAGCGGACCGTCGGCATCCAGCCCGTCCACCTCTACGGCCACCCCGCCCCGATGGATTCGCTCGTGGACATCGCGACCCGGCACGGGCTGTGGCTGTTCGAGGACGCCGCTCAGGCGCACGGCGCGACCTGGCAGGGCGCCCAGGTGGGCACCTTCGGTGACGCGGTGATGTACTCGCTGTACCCGACCAAGAACATGACCTCCGGCGAGGGCGGCATGGTCGGCTGCGCCCGGCCCGAGGCCGCTCGTCAGGTGCGCCTGCTGCGCAACCAGGGCATGGAGACGCAGTACGCGAACGAGATCGCGGGCTACAACAACCGCATGACCGACATCCACGCCGCGATCGGCCGGGTCCAGCTGCGCAAGCTCCCTGACTGGACCGCGACCCGCCAGGCGAACGCCGCCTTCTTCGACCAGCACCTCGAGGGCGTCGTCACGCCCGTCGTACGCGAGCAGGCGACCCACGTCTACCACCAGTACACGGTGAAGATCGAGGGTGCGACCGCTGCGGAGCGCGACGCCTTCGCGACCGCGCTGCGCGAGGAGCACAAGGTGGGCTGCGGCGTGTACTACCCCACCCCCGTGCATCGCCTCGCGACCTTCCAGAGCGACGTGGACCTGCCGGTCACCGAGTTGCTGGCCCGCGAGGTCCTCTCCCTGCCGGTCCACCCCTCCCTCTCCGACCTGGACCGCGAGCGGATCGTCGCCGCGGTCAACACCGTCTCGAAGGCAGGTGCGTGAGCATGGCGACGCCGTTGCGCGCGGGCCTGATCGGCCTGGGCATGATGGGGCGCCACCACGCCCGCAACCTCCGCGCCCTGGACGGGGTGGACCTCGTCGCTGTTGCCGATGCGCACGGTGACCCGCATGGCGCGGCCCCCGGTCTCGAGGTGCTGCCCGATGTCGAGGCGCTCATCGCCGCCGGCATCGACTACGCCGTCGTCGCCGTGCCCACCCAGTTCCACCGCGACGTGGCGCTCGCGCTCGCCGACGCCGGGATCCACACCCTCGTCGAGAAGCCGCTCGCCTTCGACATCGAGGAGGCGGAGGAGATCACCGCCGCCTTCGAGAAGGCGGGCCTCGTGGGCGCGGTCGGCTACATCGAGCGCTACAACCCGGCGCTGCAGGAGATGCGCAAGCGCATCGCCGACGGCCAGCTCGGCGAGATCTTTCAGATCGTCACCCGCCGCCAGGGCGGATTCCCGGCGCGCATCGCGGACGTCGGCGTGGTCAAGGACCTCGCCACCCACGACCTCGACCTCACCGCCTGGGTCGCCCAGTCGCCGTACGCGAGCGTCGCCGCGACCTCCACCCGCCGCTCCGGCCGCGAGGACGAGGACATGGTCTCGATCGCGGGCCGGCTCGAGGACGGCACCATCACCAACCACCTGGTGAACTGGCTGACCCCCTTCAAGGAGCGCGTCACCGTGGTGACGGGGGAGAACGGCGCCCTGGTGGCCGACACCCTGAACGCCGACCTCACCTTCCACACCAACGCCGACGCCCCCACCAACCACTGGGAGTCACTCGCCTCCTTCCGCGGCGTGAGCGAGGGCGACTCGATCACCTACGCGCTCGAGCGCCGCGAGCCGCTGGCCACCGAGCACCAGGCCTTCCGCGACGCGATCCTCGGCGACGCCTCGAACATCGTCACGATGCGCGAGGGACTGCACACCGTCCGCACCGTCGAGGCCGTGCTCGAGAGCGCGGACGACGGCCGGTTCGTCAGCCTCTGACCGGCAGGTCTCGCACGAGCGCCCGCACTCTGGCGGGCGCCCGTCCTCAGGCGAGCGCCCGCGCGTAGTGCTCGGCGAGTCGCTGCGCGCCGACGCGCACGCTGCGCTCCTCGACCACGAAGCGTCGGACGCGCGCTGCGAGCGCGGAGCGCTCCGACGCCGACTCCGGCAGCCACTCCCGCAGAGCGCGGGCGAGCTCGGCCGGGGCCGGGTCGCGGGACAGGACCGCGCCGGTGACTCCGTCCTGCAGCATCTCGGCCTTCCCGTCCCCGCCGGTGACGACCACGGGCACGCCGCAGGCCTGCGCCTCGAGCAGCACGAGCCCCGCGGCCTCATCCCGTGAGGGCAGGACCAGCAGGTCCGCGCCGCGCAGCGCCTCGAGCAGCCCGGCGCGGTCCACGGAGCCGGCGAAGCGGATGTGCTCCGCGCCGTCCGCGATCGCGGTGAGCTCCCCGCGCAGCGGGCCATCGCCCACCACCTCGAGGGTGTGGGGGAGGGTGGGCGCGAGCTCAAGCGAGGCCCGCACCAGCAGACCCACCCGCTTGCGGGGGATGAGCCCGC
>DAHVRS010000249.1 GCA_027322375.1 Brachybacterium sp.
CCACGTGCAGCCCCGCCCCGGAGGGGTAGGGGAACATGTCCATGATGTAGAGCTTCTCGGGCAGCTCGGTGTCGGTCGCCTCGCCGGACAGCGAACCGACCGGGTTGGCGGCGTGGAAGGTCCCTTCCTCGTCCCAGCGCCGCTGCCAGCGCTTCTCGATCTCGTCAGCCTTCGCGGCCGTGTATCGGTGCGGTGCCTCGCTCATGGGTGAATCGTCCTCCGGGGTTGATGCGGCGCTCGCCGTGGTGCGTCTCCGGCATGAAAAAACCCTCGCGCGTGCGAGGGGAGCCGCGTCGGTGCCCTTCTGCCGGCACGGGGTGCGCTCAGGGACGCACGAAGGGCAGGGACCGTCTCCGACGCGGCTGCGGAAGCAGGAGCCATCGAGCCACCCGCTCATACTACAGCGCCGCGGACCGGCCCCGAAGGGCGGCCGCGACGCTGTGCGCCGGATCCGGTGAACCGGCTGATCAGTCCTCGCCTCGCACGTCGAAGTTCGGATCCGGTTCGCCATACCCCTCCGGCAGGGTGACGGGGCAGAACTGCTGCATGGTCGGGTCGACATACCGTTGGGCTTCGTCAAGGAGGCCTTCCGGGGTGCCGGAACCCTGGTTGAGGCTCTCCTGCACGGTCTGCATCGCGTCCCAGAGCTTGGTGCCCACCGGCAACGGAGGACGTGACTTCGCTACACCCATGATCTCGACGAAGAAGGAGATGTCAGGGTTCCATCCCTCCGGGTCCTTGATCGTCTCGAGATTCGTGGGGATGCGGCTGATCCCGTTCATCAAGATCTTCTGCCCCTCGTAGCCCGCATAGAACTTGAAGAACTCCCAGGCTGCCCTCGACATGCTGGCCCCCTTGGGCATCGTGAGCGCGAAACCACCCGCCCAGGTGACGGGGGCACCTCCCGCCTCGGGCACCGGAAGGTGGGTGACGGTGTAGTTCATGTCCGGCTTGTAGTCGGCCAGCGACTGCACACCCCACGGCCCAGTGATCTGGAACAGCTGTCGATCCGAGAAGAACGAGCTCTGGGTAGGAGGAGAGTTCGGCGGCTCGTAGGTGGCCTTGAAAGCATCGAGGCGCGGGAAGTCGAGCCGTTCGACCCATCCGGCGTACATCTCCGCCACGGCGAGCATCTCCGGGGCGTTCAGGAGCATGCGGCAGGTCTCGTTGTCGAAGAACGAGACCTCGCTGGTCATCGCCCACGTGAGGAGGGATGCCTGATCGTCCCACGGGATCCAGGTCACGCGCTCATATGTGCCCCGGTCGTCCTGAACGCTGACCTGTTCGTCGATCTCCCACATTTGGTCGTAGGTCAGCGGTCCGTTGCCGGGATCGAGCAGCTCTCGATCGATGCCGACCTCGTCGGCAAGGTCCAGATTCACGTACATGCCGCGGGTGTCGGTATCCATGGGCAAGCCGTAGTACTGGCCGTCGTAGAACAGCTCGTCGGTGGCGAACTTGACCCAACCGGACATGAACTCCTCGGGGCTGACGCCCTCGTACTCCTCGATCAGCGGATCGATGGGCTCGAGCAGGCCGAGAGAGGCGAACTGTGCAGTGTTGAACCGGTCGCTGAAATAGACGTCCGGACCGGTACGGCCTCGCACGGAGGTGATGACGCTGGAGGCGTCGCCTTCTCCGCTGGAGGGCACCTGCGAGATCTCGATGTTCACCTCCGGATGCTGCTCCGAGAAGGCCTCCACGACGTCCGCCTCCACATCGGAGTCCGAGGCCCAGATGCCCCACACCCGCACGGTGTCCGGATCGCGATCGGCTCCGGTGGGGCGGTTCGTGCAGCTCACGATCGAGCCACCGGCGACGGTGACTGTGGCGCCGGCGCCGAGAGCGCGTAGCAGGGTTCGACGATCGATCACTTGAAACCTCCGAGGGTGATGCCGCTGATGAAGTAGCGCTGGAACATGAAGAAGAGGATGACCAGCGGCAGCAGCACCAGGAAGGACGCGGCCATGAGCAGGTTGAACTGGATGTCCTGTGAGTTGACGGAGCGGAAGACCTGCATACCGATGGAGAGCGTCTGCTTGTTCGTGTCCTGCAGGTAGATCAGCGGGCCCATGAAGTCATTCCACGTGCCCACGGCCGCGAAGATGGCGATGACAGTGACAGCCGGGCGAGCGGTCGGGAAGACGATCCGCCAGGCGATCGACCATTCGCTGGCGCCGTCCACCCGGGCCGCGTCGAGCATGTCGCGCGGCGTCTGCAGCATGAACTGGCGCAGCAGGAAGGTGAAGAAGCCGCCTGCGAACAGGGCCGGAGCGATCAGCGGCACCCAGGTGTTCACGAATCCCAGGCCTGCCCACATATCGAACATCGGGATGAGGGTGACCGGGAAGGGCAGGAACAGGGTGGCCAGCACGATGAAGAACACCTTGTTGCGGCCGGGCCAGTCGATGCACGCGAAGCCGTAGGCGACGATGAAGTTCGAGATCACGCTGAACACGACCACGCAGATGGTGATGATCGCGCTGTTGCGGAAGAAGGTCCAGAACGGCATCACGGTGACGGCGTCGACGAAGTTCTGCCAGCGGAACTCATGGGGGAACAGGGTGGGAGGGAACTGGGCGAGCTCCTCGGGCGTCTTCAGCGCCGAGATGAACATCCAGTACAGGGGCAGGGAGAACAGGATCAGGACGATGAGCATCACGAAGCGTGAGACCCACTGCCCGACGGGGCCCTGCCGGGAACCGTCCGCATTGCGGCCGTAGTCGGACCGCGACTTCAGCGGCGTGGACTGACCGAGGTTCTTGGTCTCGGTCTCGAGAGTGGTGATAGCCATGATGTCTGTTCTCCTCAGCCGGCCGACACGTCGTAGTTCACGAACCGGCGCGAGAGCCAGTAGATGAGCCCCGCCAGCACCATGCCGAACAGGAACAGCAGCACCGCGAGCGCGGAAGCGAAGCCCAGCTGGCCGTAGGAGAAGGCGTTGCGGTAGAGATACAGCATGTAGAACAGCGTGGCGTTGTCCGGGCCGCCGTTGGTCATGATGAAGGCCTCGGTGAACACCATCATCGCGCCGGACACGCCCGTGATCAGGTTGAACAGGATCGTGGGGGTCAGCAGCGGCACGGTGATCGAGAAGAACTGCCGCATGCGGCCCGCGCCGTCGATGCGGGCTGCCTCGTAGAGCGTCTCAGGGATGTTCCGCAGCCCGGCGAGATAGATCAGGGCGGCGTTGCCGGCGCCGAGCTGGGCCATGACGATCATGACGATCTTCGCGTAGCGCGGATCGCCCAGCAGGTTCGTGTCCGGCATGCCGAAAAGACCCAGGAACTGGTTGACGATGCCGAACTGGGGGTTCACGAACACGATGAAGATGAACGACATCGCGAACATGGGGATGAGCGAGGGCAGGTAGAGCAGGGTCCGGTAGATCGCGACCTCGCGCACGTTGCGGTTCATCGCCAGCGCCAGCAACAGCGCCACCACGAGTCCGATCGGTACCGCGAGGACCATGTAGTAGACGGTGTTGCCCACGGAGGTGTGGACCATCGGATCGGCGAAGGCGGCGATGTAGTTCTTCATGCCGATGAAGGTGGGCGCCTGCATGCCGGAGTACTGCGTCAGGCTGATCGCGAACGAGTAGACGAGCGGATAGATCACGAACACCGCCACCCCGATGATCCAGGGCGAGATGAAGAGCAGGCCGGTGCGGAGATTCTTCTTCTCCCGCGGAGTGAGGCGGCGCTTGCCAGACCCGGAATCGCCCCTCCTCAGCGGGGGTGGAGCCTCAGTCCCGGCCGTCGGTCTGTCGGCGTGCCCGGTGCCGGCGCCGCCGGCCCTCGGATTCGCCGCGATGGCATCGCTGGTGCTCATCGCTCTCCCTTCCAGTTCCCGCGGTCCGGGGATCGACCCGTTGACCTGGAGCGTCGATGCTCCGGGCTCGCGTCCGGGCCGGGACCGCGCTGTTCCGTGTGGGGCACATTACTCACACCGATGGACTAACGCAATGACCCTCCGGAACTGAACGCGCACGCGTCGCCCCGCACGCGCGGGAGCACGGCGGGGCGAGGGAAATGTGGGGTGCGGTGAGGGAGTGCCGGCAGCGCGAGGAGCGCTCAGGCGCCGAGCAGGCCCGAGATCGCCAGCAGTACCAGCACGGTGCCGATCGTCGTGATGAGCACCGTGTCGCGGGCGAGGTTCTCGCTGGCCCGATAGCGGGCGGCGGCGACGTAGACGTTCTGAGCGGTGGGCAGCGCAGCCATCACCACGACCTCGTACAGCGAGACGCCGCGCATGCCCAGCAGCAGGCCGACTCCGAGGGCGATGATCGGCATGATGAGGAGCTTCGAGACGGAGGCGACCGCGATGAGGCCGCGGTAGCCGTCCTCCTTCGCGAGCGGTCTCGAGCCGTGCAGGGACAGGCCGTAGGCGAGCAGCATTGCGGGTATCGCCATGTCGGCGAGGGACTGGATCGGCTCGAGGGCGACGGCGGGCATGTGCACCCCGGCGAGCACGAGCACGATGCCCACCGCGGACGCGATGATCACGGGGTTGCCGACGATGCTGCGCACCACGCCGCTCGTCCCGGAGACGCCGCCCTCGGTGAGGCGATGGAGGACGAAGAGATACAGCGGCGTGTACACGGCCTGCTGGAAGAGGATGACGGGCAGCGCGTGGGAGATGTCCCCGAGCACGTACAGCGCGATCGGGAAGCCCATGTTCGCGCCGTTGACCACCGAGCCGCTGATGGCGGTGATGACGAGATCGGCGCCGCGGCGGGCGGTGAACAGTCGCAGCGTGAGGACCAGCAGCGCGCCGGTGACCAGGCCCGAGATCGCGGCGACCAGCATCGGCAGGGAGAGCACGGCGCTGATGTCGGAGCCGAGCAGGCCCACGAGCACCAGGGCGGGGGAGGCGATGAAGAAGGTGGTGCGGTTCAGGACGTAGCGTCCATGCGGGCCCAGCACGCCGGTGCGGCCCACGACCCAGCCCACGCCGATCATCACCCAGACGATGAGGAAGCCGGCCAGGACCCCGCTCACAGCGGCGCGGAGGGGAGGTGGGTCATCACGAGGACGATCCTATAGGGATGGTGCGGAAAGGGGTTCCCGCGTTCAGGGCACGGACAGCGCAGAAGTGACAGTGCAGAAGAGGCGACGGGAAAGACCGGAGCGGCTCAGCGCGCTCAGGCGAAGCCGCGCGAGGTGCGCCCGTCGATCTGATCCGGCATGCCCGGGACCGGCTCGGCGCCGTCCTCGCCGATCTCGACGATGCGGTTGTGACCATCGACATGCACCACGCGCGGGTGGTGGGAGGAGATCTCAGTCTCGTCGAGCTGGCCGTACGCCATGATGATCACGAGATCGCCGGGGGAGACGAGATGGGCGGCGGCACCGTTGATGCCGATCACGCCGGAGCCGCGCTCACCCTCGATCACGTACGTGACCAGGCGGTTCCCGTTGTTGATGTCGACGATCGTCACCTGTTCGCTCTCGACCAGACCCGCGGCCTCGGTGAGAACAGGGTCGATCGTCACCGAGCCCACGTAGTGCAGGTCCGCCTGCGTCACCGTGGCCCGGTGGATCTTGGAGGTCATGAGAGTGCGCAACATCGCCCCCAGTCTCCCACGACTCGCGCATGCGAGATGATGGGGCCGTCCGTTTCGTCAGGAGGATCACGATGCCCAAGGCCCGCCGCCGCTCCGCCCACCGCTCCGAGCGGTTCGAGGACATGGCGCTTCCCGACGAGCTGCTCGGCGTGCTCGCCCAGCAGGGGCTCGAGCGCGCCTTCGAGATCCAGTCCGCGATCCTGCCGGACGCGCTCGCGGGCCGCGATGTGCTTGCCCGCGCCGAGACCGGCTCCGGCAAGACGCTCGCCTTCACGCTGGCGATGACCTCCCGCTTCCGCGGTCGCAAGGTCCACCGCCGCCGCCCGCTCGGCGTGGTGCTCGTGCCCACCCGCGAGCTCGCCGTGCAGGTCGTCGACACGATCCACCCCTTCGCCCGGGCCGTCGGCATCAAAGCGCAGCTCGTCGCGGGTGGCATGAACATCGAGAAGCAGGCGGACGCGGTCGCGCGCGGCGTCGAGATCATCGTGGCGACCCCGGGCCGGCTCACCGACCTCGCCGAGCGCGGCGCGCTGCAGCTGGATCTGGTCGAGACCACCGTCATCGACGAGGCCGACCACATGGCCGACCTCGGCTTCCTGCCGGACGTGCGCGACATCCTCGCCGCGATTCCGATGGGCACCCAGAAGATGCTCTTCTCCGCGACGCTGGACGGCCAGGTCGAGGAGATCGTCGACGCCTTCCTGGTCGACCCCGTCAGCCACGAGACCACCCCCGTCTCCGCGGCGGTCGCGACCATGGACCACCACGTCCTCGCGATCGCGCCGGAGGCGAAGCGGACGGTCACCGCGCAGCTCGCCGCCCGCAAGGGCCGCACGCTGATGTTCACCCGCACCCAGCTCGGTGCGGAGCGCGTCGCGCAGGAGCTCGTCGAGGTGGGTGTGCGCGCCGCGGCCCTGCACGGCAACAAGCAGCAGGGCCTGCGCACCAATGTGCTCGCCGGCTTCCGCGAGGGCGCCTATCCCGTGCTCGTCGCGACCGATGTCGCCGCGCGCGGCCTCCACATCGACGACGTGACGATGGTCGTGCACGTGGACCCCTCCGACGACGTCAAGGAGTACGTGCACCGCTCCGGCCGCACCGCCCGCGCCGGCGCCGCCGGCAGCGTGGTCACCCTCGCCCTGCCGCACCAGACCGGCAAGGCGCGCCGCGTGCTCGCCGAAGCCGAGGTCGAGCCGCAGTGGGCGGAGGAGGTCGACTCCGCGCAGCACCCCGCGCTCGCCGAGCTCGGGGGCCGCACCCCCTCCGGTGAGCCCGCCGAGGACCCGGCGCTCGTGAAGTACAAGGGCGCGCCGCGCAAGCTCGACATCGGCCGCACCACCGGCGCCAATACGCGCAAGGCCGAGGAGCGGCGCGCGAACGAGGAGCGTCGCGCTTCCTGGGAGGAGGACACCTCCGCGGGCGGCCGACGGGGCGGTCGCCCCGGCGGCGCGCGCGGCGGCGCACGGGGCGGGTCCGCACACGGCGGCCGGGGCAAGGGCGCCGGTGCAGGACAGGGCCGCGGCAAGGGCGCGGGGCGCGGCTCCGGCACCGGCCGTCCCGGCGCGCCGGGCCGCACCACCCGCCGTCGTGGGGGACGATGAAGCACGGCACTTCCGCTCGATGAGCAGCGGAGACGCGTCCGCTCGAGGATGAGCCGAGAACCAGCCGCTCGGCGCTGAGCGGCGACGTGGCCGAGGAGGCATCGGATGAGCATCAGCACCTTCGACATGTTCAAGATCGGCATCGGGCCCTCGAGCTCCCACACCGTGGGGCCGATGCGCGCGGCCGCGCAGTTCGCCCGCGAAGCGCTCGCGGATCCGGAGATCGGCCCCCGCCTCGCCGATGTCGCCGTCCACCTCTACGGCTCGCTCGCCGCGACCGGGGAGGGGCACGGCACCCTCGCCGCCATCGTCATGGGGCTCGAGGGCAAGGATCCCGAGACCGTCGACCCCGTCGCGGGCCGGGAGCGCGTGGCGCAGATCGAGGCCGAGGGCGGGATGCTGCTGGACGGCCGGCTCGAGGTGACCCTGCGGCCCTCCACGATCGTGCTGCACCCGCTGACCTTCCTGCCCCAGCACTCCAACGGCATGACCTTCCTCGCCCTGGACGCGGCGGGGAGGGAGCTGCTGCGCCGGCCGATGTTCTCCGTCGGCGGCGGTTTCGTGGTCGACGAGGCGGATATGGACCGCTCGATCGCGGAGGTCGCCGCGCAGGAGGCGGACGGCCTGACGGTGTTCACCACCGGCGATGAGCTCGTGCGGGTGTGCGAGGACCGCGGCATCTCCTTCTCCGAGGCGATGCTGCTGCGCGAGCGGCAGTGGCGCAGCGATGAGGAGATCCGCGAGGGCCTGCTGCGGATCTGGCGCACCATGCAGGACTGCATCGACCGCGGCGTGCGCACTCCCGGCATCCTGCCCGGCGGGCTCGAGATCAAGCGCCGCGCCGCCTCCTGGTACGACTCCCTCTCCGCCGAGGATCCGGTGCGCCTGCCCATGAACGCCTTCGAGTGGGTCTCCCTCGCCGCGCTCGCTGTGAACGAGGAGAACGCCGCCGGCGGCCGGGTCGTCACCGCCCCCACCAACGGCGCCGCCGGGATCATCCCCGCCGTGCTCCACTTCGCGACCACCTACATCGAGGGCGTGGACCCGGACGAGATCGCGGTGCGCTTCCTGCTCACCGCCGGGGCGATCGGCTCGCTGTACAAGGAGCACGCCTCGATCTCCGGCGCCGAGGTCGGCTGTCAGGGCGAGGTCGGCTCGGCCTGCTCGATGGCGGCCGGGGCGCTGTGCGAGGCGATGGGCGGCAAGCCGGCCCAGGTCGAGAACGCCGCGGAGATCGCGATGGAGCACAATCTGGGCCTGACCTGCGATCCCGTCGGAGGACTGGTGCAGGTGCCGTGCATCGAGCGCAATGCGATGGCGGCGGTCAAGGCGATCACTGCGGCTCGCTTCGCGCTGCGCGGCACAGGGGAGCACTTCATCTCCCTGGACACGGTCATCGAGACCATGCGCCGCACGGGCAAGGACATGCACGAGCGGTACAAGGAGACCGCCATGGGCGGCCTCGCCGTCACCGCGCCGGTCAACGTCCCCGACTGCTGAGGAGCGCGCCGTTCAGCCCGGGCTCGCTCACCACGGGCTCGCTCACCACGAGCCGCGCTGATACGCCCCCGGGTAGAGGGCGGCGTCCCGCACCCCGAGCTCATGGGCGGCGCGCTGCGGCCAGCTCGGCTCGCGCAGCGCCGCCCGGCCCACGGCGACGAAGTCCGCATCGCCGCGGTCCAGCACGCCCTGCGCACCGCCCGGGTCGGTGATCAGGCCCACCGCTGCGACCGGCATCGAGACCGCATCCCGCAGCGTGCGGGCGAAGCCCACCTGGTACTCGGGACCCACCGCGATGTCGGCGATCACGGCGCCTCCGGTGGAGACATGCAGTGCATCGACCCCCACCTGCTCGAGCTCGCGCGCGAGCTCCACGGATTGGGAGATGTCCCAGCCGCCGTCGATCCAGTCGGTCGCGCTGATCCGCACGATGACGGGCTTCTCCGCCGGCCACACCTCGCGCACCGCTGCGGCGATCTCGAGGGCGAGGCGGCGCCGCCCGGGCCCGTCCCCGCCGTAGCCGTCGGTGCGGGTGTTCACGAGCGGCGAAAGGAACTCGTGGACCAGATAGCCGTGCGCGAAGTGCAGCTCGACCGCGTCGAAGCCGGCCCGCTCGGCCCGTTCGGCCGCGGCGACGAAGTCCGCGACGACCCCGGCGATCTCCTCGACCGAGAGACGATCCGGCGCGTCCAGACCCGGATACGGGTCCTCCGTCGGCCCCACGGTGCGCCAGCCCGCGGCGAACTCGGGGACCGTCCCACGGCGGCCGCGGAAGCGGGGGAGCGCCGGCCAGGTCGAGGCCTTCCTGCCTGCATGAGCGAGCTGGACGGCGATCTTCGCGCCCTGTGCCTGGCAGAAGGCGGTGATCCGCTGCCAGGCCTCGGCCTGCGCGTCATTCCACAGGCCCGTGTCCTGGGGGCTGATCCGACCCTCCGGGGAGACGGCGGTCGCCTCGGTGACGATCAGCCCGAAGCCGCCCGACGCGCGGGCGCCGAGGTGCACCAGATGCCAGTCGCTGGGGATGCCGTCCTGCGTCTCGACCATGTATTGGCACATGGGGGCGAGCCAGATCCGGTTGCGCAGCTCGAGGCCCCGCAGGGACGTCGGCGCGAGCAGGGAGGGGGAGGCGGCGGAGGTGGGAGCCATGGTCCCCTCACGATATCCGGGCTGCCTGCGAGGCCGAACACCCGTCCACTGTGCTGGGCGGTGGTGCTCGTCGGAGCTCACACTGCCCAGTCGCCCCTTGCACACCGTTACTAGAGTGCTAGCATTCTCGCATGGTGGCAAAGAGTTCGGCCGACGGCGGCACCGCGCGAGAGCGCGCCTCGACGGCCACGTCGCCCAAGGTGCAGTTCAACGTCTACCTCCCGAAGGACCTCGTCGTCGCGGTCAAGCACCGTGCGATCGACGAGTCCCTGACCCTCAGCTCCCTCGTGGAGCAGGCGCTGCGCGCCCACCTCGCAGAGCCCACCACCCCGCACGACGACGCCTGAGGAGATCGCCATGACCGAGCAGGCCGCCCACCCCGAGACCCATGACGGCTTCGCAGTCTTCCCGCTGCGCTTCACCGCACGCCCGAGGGAGATGATCGGCTTCCTGCGCGTCCTCGGCATGAGCCCGCTGATCACCACCGAGGACGGGGCCTTCGCGGACCTCCTCGCAGGCGGTGGCGGGCACGTGATGATCCACTCCGCGCAGGGCTCCGCGACCGGCGCTCCCGCTGGGGAGACCCAGCTGTCCACGGCCGTCCGCTCCGCCGACGCCGCCGCGGAGCAGCTGCGCGAGGCCGGGCTCGAGGTGATCGTGTGGGACGAGAGCTACGGCAGGCAGGGAAACATCACCGGTCCGCACGGGGAGGCCATCGGCCTCAACGAGGACCAGTCGGACCCCTACGGCTATCTCGCGCACGACGGCGCCAGCGCGGACCCCCGCCTCACGGTGGTGGCCGTGCGGGCGAGCGCCGCCGGGGCCGAGCGGGAGAAGGACATCGAGCTGTTCTCGGCGCTGGGCTTCCGTCCGGACGGGCACGGGGACAAGTCGTGGACGCGCCTGACCAGCGCCGGCGGCGGGACGATCGGCCTGCACCAGCCGGAGGAGGGATGGTGTGCCGCGCGTCCCGGGGACGTCGGCGGCGCCGATCTCCTGGTGAGCCTGGTGCGCCTCGGATTCGAGACCACGGAGGACCTCTCCGCGCTCGCCGAACGGCTGCGCGAGGCCGGGCATCCGGCGGAGATCGTCGACGCCGGCGGCCTCCGCGCCGTCCATGTCATCGACCCCGACGGCCAGCACCTCGAGATCCACCCGGTCCGTCCCGTGTGACCTGCGCCCGTGACGTGGGTCTCCTGCGATACGGTGTCGGCGACAATTCGTCCCGGCACAGTCCCGGGGCCCGTGAAGCAGGAGCAGTGATGTCCGACGCCACCACCACCGGGAACCCCCTTCAGACCGAGGAGACCGAGGTCTACTCGCCGCCCACCGAGTTCGTGCAGAACGCGGTGGCCCGCCCCTCCCTCTACGAGGAGGCGGAGCGTGACCGGCTCGCCTTCTGGCGCTCGCGCGCGAGCCTCCTGAGCTGGGAGACCCCGTTCACCGAGACGTTGGACTGGTCCAACCCGCCGTTCGCGCGCTGGTTCGCCGACGGCACGCTGAACGTCGCCTACAACTGCGTGGACCGCCACGTCGAGTCCGGGCACGGCAGCCAGGTCGCCCTGCTCGCCGAGTACGAGGACGGCACCGACGCGTCCTTCACCTACGCGGACGTCAAGGACGAGATCTCCCGCATGGCCAACGTGCTGGGCGACCTCGGCGTCCGCACCGGCGACCGCGTCGCGATCTACATGCCGATGGTTCCCGAGGCCGTCTTCGCGATGCTCGCCTGCGCCCGCATCGGCGCACCCCATTCCGTGGTCTTCGGCGGCTTCAGCGCGGACGCGCTGCGCTCCCGCATCGAGGATGCGGAGGCGCGCGTGGTCATCACCGCCGACGGCCAGAACCGCCGCGGCAAGCAGCTTCCGCTCAAGCCCGCCGTCGACGCGGCGCTCGCCAAGGGCGGCAAGAGCGTCGAGAAGGTCCTGGTGGTGCGTCGCACCGGGGTGGACGTCGAGTGGACCGAGGGGCGTGACGTGTGGTGGCACGAGGCGCGCGAGACCGCCTCGACCGAGCACGCACCCGTCCCCGTCGAGGCCGAGCACCCGCTG
>DAHVRS010000250.1 GCA_027322375.1 Brachybacterium sp.
GCCCGGATGCGTCGAGACCCCCGATTCCGCCCACTGGTGAACGGAACCGGGGGTCTCGACGTGCGTGTCGCGGCGCGCGTGCCGTCAGCGGGCGCGGCGTCGCAGACGCTCGACGTCGGAGATCAGCACCGCGCGGGCCTCGAGCCGGATCCAGCCGCGCGAGGCGAAGTCCGCCAGGGCCTTGTTGACCGTCTCGCGGGAGGCGCCGACCAGCTGGGCGAGCTCCTCCTGGGTGAGGCCGTGGGCGACCATCACGCCGTCGTCGGTCTGTCGGCCGAAGCGCTGCGCGAGATCCAGGACGTTCTTGGCGACACGGCCGGGCACGTCCGCGAAGACGAGGTCCGCGAGCGACTCGTTGGTCTTGCGCAGACGGCGGGCGAGCGAGGCCAGCAGGTGGCGGCCCACCTCGGGGCGCTGGGCGAGGACCCGGTACAGGTCCTGCTGCGAGAGCGAGTACAGGGTCGACTCCGCGACCACGGTCGCGGTCGCGTTGCGCGGCGCGGGATCGAAGAGCGACAGTTCACCGAGGGTCTCGCCCGGGCCGAGCACCGCGAGCAGGTTCTCGCGGCCGTCGCCCGAGGCGTGGCCCACCTTGACCTTGCCGGAGCCGATGATGAAGAGGCGATCGCCCGGATCACCCTCGCGGAAGATGATCGCGCTGCGGTGGTAGTCCTCCTGCTTCATCGACGCCAGCACGGCCTGCTTGCCGTCCTCGTCGAGCGCAGCGAACAGCGGCGATGACCGTACGATGTTCTCGTCCACGGAACCTCCTGAGTGTGGGGTCCCGAGACTCGGGACCATGCAGTTCTACCCGTGTGGCGGCCGCCACTAACTGCGGTGGTGGCTGTCACATGATGTATGAACACTATCGTGCCAGGCCCGGTGAGTCCTGACATGCGCGCGAGAAGGAGGCGGAAGGATGGCGAGGTCGGTCCGCTCGGAGCGGCTCGAGGACAGTGCCGCCGCCCCCGCTGACGCCGCCCGGGTCGCCGCGCTGCTGGCCGCCGAGCACCCCGGTGCCCGCACCGAGCTCGACCATCGCGACGCCTTCGAACTGCTGGTCGCGACGGTGCTCTCCGCCCAGACCACCGATGTGCGGGTCAACTCGCTCACCCCTGAGCTGTTCTCCCGCTGGCCCGATGCCGCCGCCCTCGCCGGCGCCGACGAGGCCGAGGTCACCGAGGTCGTCCGCCCGCTCGGAATGGGAGCGACTCGGGCGCGTCGCCTCCTCGGACTCGCCCAGGGGCTGATGGCCGACCACGGCGGCGAGGTGCCCGATGACCAGGCGGCGCTCGAAGCCCTGCCCGGCGTGGGCCGCAAGACCGCGCACGTGGTCCGCGGCGCCTGGTTCGGCCATTCCCTGCTCGCCGTGGACACGCACGTGGGCCGCCTGACTCGGCGCCTGGGCTGGACGGCTGCGAGCAACCCGCGCACCGTCGAGGAGGACCTCATCGCCCAGCTCGCGGCCGACGGGGCCCACGGGCCCGACGCGAACCTCACCGTCCTCAGCCTGCGCCTCATCCTCCAGGGCCGCCGCGTCTGCACCGCCCGTGCGCCGAAGTGCGGAGAGTGCGTGCTCGCGGACGTCTGCCCCCGCATCGGAGTCGCATGAGCCCGGCCGCACCCGACTTCCTGCGCCCTCTCGCCGAGCGGGCCCGCCGCGGCGAGGTGCTCGTCGAGCGCGGCCCCGGCCCGGTGCCGCCCGATATCGGCGAGCGGCCCGTGCGGCGCAGCGCCGTGCTCATCCACGTCGCCGGGACAGGTCTCGAGGATGCGCGCCTCGTGCTCGAGGAGCGCGGCCGCCGCCTGCGCTCCCAGCCCGGCCAGTTCGCCCTGCCCGGTGGAGGACGCGATCCCGGCGACCGCGACGACGTCCACACCGCCCTGCGCGAGGCGCAGGAGGAGACGGGCCTGGACCCGGCGGACGTCACCGTGCTCGGCGCCTTCGCCCCGATCCCCATGCCGTGGCGGCACCAGAAGGTCACCCCCGTCCTCAGCTGGTCGCCAGCCGTCCCCTCGCTCGGGGAGGGCAGCCGCTTCGAGGTCGAGCGCCTGGTCTGGGCGCCGCTGACCGGGCCCGGCTCGCTCACCGACCCGACCCGGCGCCTGCACGGCGTGCTCCGCGGCCACGGCGTGGGCCCCGCCTTCGACCTGCCGGAGGATGCCTTCGTCTGGGGCTTCACCGCGACGATCCTCGAGAAGGTGCTCACCGGCCTCGGCCTGGACCCCGTCCCACCGGACGCGCCCGCGCGGGAGATCCCGCCCGAGCGCCGACGCTGAGGGCCGCCCGTCGGCCGCTGGAGCGGCGGTGGCCGTGCTCACGCCCGCGAAATCTGCTCGCCACGAGGTGGCGCGGGCACGATAGACTCGAGTGCCGCCGGACGGTCTCCGGCAGCCTCTCGGGGCGCGCGCCGCATGACCATCACGCCGGCCCGCCGCGCCCCGAGGACTTCGACCCGCAGACCGACGAGCAGAAGACAAGGAATGGGATCCAGGTGCCACGCGGCAAGGTGAAGTTCTACGACGCCGAGAAGGGCTTCGGCTTCATCCTCGATGACGAGGACGGGCAGAGCGTGTACGTGCACGCCACGAACCTGCCCGAGGGGGTCACGACCCTGCGCCCCGGCGCCCGGGTCGAGTTCGACATGGTCGATGGCCGCCGCGGACCCCAGGTGCTCTCCCTGCAGCTCATGGAGCCCGCGCCCTCCGTCGCCCGCGCCCGCCGCCAGCGGCCCGAGGACATGGCCGGCATGGTCGAGGACCTGATTCGTCTCCTGGACGACGCGTCCAACGGCCTGCGCCAGGGCCGCTACCCCGACCGCGGGCACTCCCAGAAGATCGCCACCGTCCTGCGTGCCGTCGCCGACAACTTCGAGGCCTGACCCATGACGTCATCGACCACCGCCCCGCGCCGCGCTCGCACCTCGCGTCCCAAGCTGGACGCGATCGCGGCGGACGCCGTCGAGCTCGCCCGCGAGGCGCTGCTCGAGGTCACCGAGCCCGGCCAGGTCGGCGAGCACCTGCGCGTCGAGGTCAGTGGCGAGCGGCTGGTCACGCACGTCTTCGAATGCACCATGCCCGGCTACCGCGGCTGGTCCTGGGCCGTGGTGGTCACCCGCGCCTCGCGCGCGAAGGCCGCCACGGTCGCCGAGACCGCGCTGCTGCCCGGTGATGACGCGATCCTCGCTCCCGAGTGGGAGCCCTGGTCCGAGCGGCTGCGTCCCTCCGACGTGGGCGCCGACGACCTGCTTCCCTATCGCGAGCAGGACGAGCGCCTCGAGCAGGGCTACGAGGCCACCGGCGACGAGGATGCGGACGCCGTCGCGCTGTGGGAGCTCGGACTGGGCCGCCCCCGCGTCCTCTCCCCGGAGGGCCGTTCCGAGGCCGCTGAGCGCTGGCAGGCCGGCGAGTTCGGCCCCCGCGCCGCCTCTTCCCGCGCCCGGCGGGGCACCGTCGCCGCGAACTGCAGCAGCTGCGGCTTCCTCATGAAGCTCTCCGGCTCGCTGCGCCAGGAGTTCGGCGTGTGCACCAACGAGTGGTCCCCGGCCGACGGCCGCGTGGTGCACCTCGGCTATGGCTGCGGCGCCCACTCCGAGACCGGCCAGCAGGACGACGAGCCCGAGATCCCGCGCAGCACCGGCGTGGTCGTCGACGAGCTCGACGTCGACCTCCAGATCGACGAGGGCCGCGACAGCGCGGGCGCCGACGAGAAGAGCACTGACGACAAGGGCTCCGACGACAAGAGCGCTGACGAGAAGGCCGCCGACGAGAAGGCCTCCGACGAGAAGGCCTCCGGGCAGGACGCTCCGGCCGCGGAGAAGGCTGTCGAGCAGCTCGCCGCGGAGGACACTCCTGCGGACGAGGCCCCTGCGGCGGAGGACAAGCCTGCCGAGGACACGCCCGCCGAGGCTGCTGCGCCTGCCGAGGTCACCGCTCCGGACGCGCTCGACGAGGTGCCTGAGGCGGACTCTCCCGAGGACTGATCCTCGGCACGACCGAAACTTCAAGCCCTCTGCGTGACATCACGGCCATATAGCCGGTGATGTCAGGCAGAGGGCTTGAAAGTTTGTGCTGGGTGCTGGGTGCTGGGGTCAGCGGTGGGAGACGGCGATCCGGGCGAGGAGCGCTTCGATCGCGAGCAGCGGCGGGACGTTGCCGCTGATCCGCTCCCGCGCCTCCTGCACCGCGTCCAGCAGCGCGAGTGTGATGTGGCCCGTGCTGTGCGCAGCGGCCTGGTCGATCTCCGGCTCCACCTCGATGTTCACGAGCTCTGCGCCGGTGCCGAGATGCCGGGAGAGCACGTCGCGCAGCACCGAATGGGCGTCCAGCAGGTACCGGTCCAGCACATCGCGCACCAGGCGGGTCTGCCGGCGCTTCGCATCCTCCTCGAGCTGGCGCATCTGGGCGCGCAGCGCGGGAGGGACCTTGCCGTCCTCGATCCCGGCCGAGCGCAGGAAGCGCTCCTTGTCCTCGAGCGCGACCTGGTCCGCATGCTCTTTCGCCTCCGCCGTCGCCCGCTCCACGAGCGCCTGCGCGGCGAGGACCGCCTGGCCCGTCGACCGCAGGGAGAGCAGGGAGCGGGCCGACTCCTCGCGGGCCGCAAGAGCACCGTCCTGCGTGGCGTAGCGCAGCGCGAGCCCGATATGACCCTGCGCGGCTCGCGCCGCCCGCACGGCGAGCCCGGCCTCTACCCCGTCACGGCGCTGCAGCAGCGCGGAGACGTCCTGCGCGGAGGGGATCGCGAGGGTGACCAGGCGGCAGCGGGAGCGGATAGTGGGGGCGAGATCCTCGGCGGAGGGGGCGCACAGCATCCAGACCGTCGCCGGGGGCGGCTCCTCGATCGACTTCAGCAGCACGTTGAACGTGCCTGCGCTCATCCGGTCCGCGTCCTCGATGATCAGCACGCGACGACGGCCCGTCGCGGGGGCGCGCTGCGCGGTCATGACCAGCGCGCGCACCTCCTCCTTCGCGATGGAGAGCTTGTCGGTCGCCACCACAGTGACGTCCGGGTGAGTGCCCGCGACCGTGGTGACGCAGGCGCGGCAGTGCCCGCAACCGGTGCCCGTCTCGCACTGCAGCATCGCCGCGAAGGCACGCGCGGCGGTGGAGCGGCCGGAGCCCGGCGGACCCGTGACCAGCCACGCCTGCGCGAGGGAGCCGCCGGGGGAGGCGGCGCGGCGGAACTGCGCGACGGCGGCGTCCTGGCCGACGACCTCGTCCCACACCCCGCCGGCGGGCGGTGCGTCCTGGAGCGGTGTGCTCACTGCTCGTCCCGGTGCCGTGTGGGCGGGGCCGGCTCGAAGGTCGGGTCGAACAGGCTCAGCACCTCGCCCACGGCGTCGAGGACCCGGGCGTGGACCTCCTCGCGGGGGAGGGTGCCGTCGATGACCACGAAGCGCTCGGGCTCGTCGGCCGCGAGGTCGAGGAACTCCTGGCGCACCGTCTCGTGGAAGGAGGTGCCGGCCTCCTCGAGCCGGTCACGTCCCTCGGCGCGGCGCTCGTCGAGGATCTGCGGCGGCACGTCCAGCAGGATCGTGCGGTGGGGGAGCAGTCCCTCGGTCGCCCACAGGGAGAGCGAAGCGATCTCGTCCGCGTTCAGATCCCGTCCCGCGCCCTGGTAGGCGACGGAGGAGTCGAGGTAGCGGTCGCCGAGGACGAGCCCGCCGCGCGCCAGATGCGGGCGCACCAGGGTCGCGATGTGATGGGCGCGGTCCGCGGCATACAGCAGCGCCTCGGCGCGCGGATCCACGTGCTCGCCGTGCAGCAGCAGATCGCGGATGCTCTCGCCGAGCGCGGTCCCACCGGGCTCGCGCGTGGTGAGGATGAGGTCCTCGGCAACGGAGCGGTCGGTGACGAGGTGGTCGCGCAGCATCGCCATCTGCGTGGTCTTGCCGGCTGCCTCACCGCCCTCGAAGGAGATGAACACCCCGCGGCGTGGGACGTGCGGGGCGGGTATGCGCAGTCCGAGGTAGGTCTCCAGCGGGCTCATGCCTGCTCTTCCCCGGGATAGACCACGCCGAGCGCGGCGCGGGCAGCATCGGTGGTAGCGAGCACGCTGAGAGTGTCCGCCCAGGTCATCAGCGGGGACTCGAGGTCGCCGGCGGTGATCCGGCGTGCCGATTCCGCGATCTCGTAGGCCATTCCGTCCTCCGGGGCGCCCGGATGCTCCATCGAAGCGGTGCGACCGTCGAGCAGGGTGACGGTGAGCCGGCCCGGGGCGAAGAACGCGCCGGACAGCCGCGCGGTGCCCTCGGTGCCGCTGACCACGGCCTCGGTGGGGGTGCGGGCGCTCAGTGTGGTCGAGAGCCGGGCCCGGCCGCCGCGCGCACCGCGGGCGAGGATCCCGACGTAGCCGTCCACACCGGTCTCGGTGAGGTCGCCGCGGATCGCGAGGTCGGTGAGGTCGCCGAGCACCATCTGCGCGAAGGAGATCGGGTAGACGCCGAGGTCCAGCAGGG
>DAHVRS010000293.1 GCA_027322375.1 Brachybacterium sp.
TCGAGACGCCGCCGGTCTCGTGGGCGAGGACGTCCAGCAGCACCTCGTACAGCTCGGGATCCGGCTTCATCGCCTTCTCCTCCGCGGAGATGACCGCGACCGTGAACGCTTCGAACCAGTCCGCGCGGCGCACCGCCTCCCCGAAGGACGCCGAGGCGTTGGACAGCAGCGCGAGGCGCGTCCCATTGCGGGCGAGGTCGTGGAGCAGCGCGCGGGAGTCGGGGTCCAGGCGCAGGAAGTAGCGGTTGTCGGTGTCCTGCAGCTCGCCGATCTCCGTCTCGGTGAGCTGCTCGACGCCGACGGCCTTCGCGACCGCGCCCCAGTACTGCTCAGCGGTGAGCTCGCCCGCGTCATAGGCGGCGCGCTCGGCCCACAGGGCGGTGGTCAGCGTCTCGAGGTCGCCGCCGAGCAGCTCGTGCAGGGCAGGGACCGGGTCGTGGCCGGCGCTGAGCACTCCCCCGAAGTCGAACACGACCGTTGGCTTCGGCGGGGTGCGGCGGCGGTTGCGCTTGCTCATTTCGAGGTCATGTCCTCACAGGTAGGAAGGGTGCCGGTGTCACCGGTGCTGGCAATGGTCTCGGTCGCGGTGAGAGCCTCGTCGAAGCTCGCAACGGCCACGACCTGGAGTTTGTCGGGCTCGTACCCGACGACCTCGGTGCAGTTGTCGGCCGGGGCGAGGAAGAACTCCGCCCCGGACTCCTTCGCGCCGACGAGCTTCTGGCGGATCCCGCCGATCGGGCCCACGGTCCCGTCCTCGGAGATCGTGCCGGTCCCGGCGATGCTGTGCCCGCCGGTGAGGGCGCCCGGCGTGAGCTCGTCGTAGACGGACAGGGAGAAGATCAGTCCGGCGCTGGGCCCGCCGATGTCGCCCACGGAGATGTCCACGTCCATCGGGAACTCGTGCCCGTCCACGAGGACGATGCCCATCTTCGCGGCGCCGTCCACGTCCTTCGTGGGGACGGACAGCTCCTTCTCCTCCCCGTCGCGCAGCACGGTCAGGGGGATGTCCTTGCCGGGGGTGCGGCCCTCGAGGAGGCGGCGCACCCGGGCGACGTCCCTCGCCTGGGTGCCGTCGACCGCGACGATCACGTCACCGGGTTCCAGGGTGCCGTCCGCCGGTCCGTCCTTCTCGACGCCGGCGACCTGGACCACGTCCTCGTACTCGATGCCCAACTCGTCGAGTGCCACCGCGACCGCGCCCTGCTGGGAGCCGCTCATCGCTGCGGAGTTGTCCAGATCGGTCTGCTCGCGGGTCTGTCCCTCGGGGAACACGGCCTCCTTGGGCAGGACCTGCTTGGAGCGGTCGAACCAGGAGGTGATCACCTCGACCGGGGTGACGCGATAGCCGGGGCCGCCGTCCACGGAGACGGTGGTCATCATCAGCTCGCCCTCGGTGGGATAGGTCTCGGCGTCCTCGATGGTGAGGATCTGCTCGTCCTGGTATTCGCCCAGCACATCCAGGGCAGGGCCGGGCCGCTCGATGACATAGGGCACCGGCAGCAACGAGCCGCCGAGCACCATGACGCACAGCAGGCCAAGGCTGGTCAGAGCGAGCTTCGGGCGCGCGAACTGGGCGTCGTCGACTGCTCGGGCGAAGAACGCCCGCGCCCGGGCCGGGCGTGAGGGCGGGGTGGGGGCGTCGGTCACCCCGACATTGTGCCCCACCCTCGGCATCCGCCCAGAAGCTGTCGGTACGCTGGGCGCTCCACGCACTGCTGGAGGTGGCCATGAGCGATGCCCCGATGCCGGGTGGACCCGGTGACATGGACGAGGAGGCGCTGAAGCGCTTCCTGAAGGAGACCTTCGGGGACGCGCTCCCCGAGGGGGCGCTGGACGGGCTGGACCTGTCAGCCCTGGCCGGGCATGCCCATCTGCCCAGCGATCCCGCGCAGCTGCGGGCCGCTGCCGCGCAGATGCAGCACATGTTCGCCGCGCAGGGCGATGACCCGGTGAACTGGGCGATGGCCGAGGACATCGCGCGCCGTGCCGCCGCTGGCCAGGCCGCGATCCCCGGCACCCCGCCGCCCGGCGGCACGCCCGGGGACCCCTCCCCCACCGCGGAGCAGATCGCGGAGCTGCGCCAGGCCGCGCAGGTCGCGCGGCTGTGGCTGGACCCGGTCCTCGCGATCGACGTGCCCGCGACCGACCTCGAGGTGTATGCGCGCAGCACCTGGCTGCAGCGCACCCTGCCGCGATGGAAGCCCGTCGTCGAACCGGTCGCGAAGTACATGTCCGGCGCGATCGGCGAGGCGATCTCCGCGCAGATGGGCCAGATGGGCGCTCTCGGCGCGGACATGCCGATGCCCGGCGGGGACCCGGCGGCGATGATGGAACGCCTGGGCGGGACGATGTTCGGGGTGCAGTTCGGCCACGCCATCGGCTCGCTCGCCCGTGAGGCGGCCGGCACCACCGACCTGGGCCTGCCGCTGGGCCGCGAGGGCGAGCCGGCGCTGGTCGCCGCGAACGTCGAGGACCTCATCACGGACCATTCCCTGGATCCGGGCGCGGCGCGGATCTTCCTCGCCGCGCGCGAGATCGCGCACACCGCCCTGTTCCGCGCCGCACCGTGGCTGGGCAAGGCGCTGTTCTCCGCGATCGAGGACTACTCCCGCGGGATCACCCTGGACCTCGACGCGCTCGACGAGATGGTGCAGGGCCTGGACCTCTCCGATCCGGAGGCGCTGCAGGCCCGCCGCCCGGAGGAGATGTTCGTGTTCACCCGCCGCGCCTCGCAGGAGCGTGCGCTCGAGGAGC
>DAHVRS010000295.1 GCA_027322375.1 Brachybacterium sp.
GCCCGGACGCCGGGGAACACCTTGGTGATCGACTTCATCTCGAGGATGACGGGACCGACAATCATCTACCCAGCTCCCTGTGCCGCTCTGCACGCTCATGGCGCCCTTGCCCGAAGTGGACCCTAGGCAGGCGAGGTCATCTCGTCAACTTCTGAACACATGGTCGTTCCCAGACCATCATTAGTTTGAGACCAAAACGTCATCTGAGCGCAGCGCGTCGTGGAGCGCGAGCAGGCAGGCTCCCTGGACCTCGGCGGTGTCGCCGAGGTCCGTCAGCGCGAACGTCGTCGGCGCCGTGGCCGACGGGAGCGCCCGCTGCCGCACGGTGGCGACCATCCCCTCGAGCAGCGGCTGCCCGCCGCCGACGAGCGGGCCGCCCAGCACGACGACGTCAGGGCTGAGGAGGTTGCAGATGGGGGCGATCGCCAGGCCGAGGCCGACCCCGGCGTCATACAGCAGCCGGTGCACCATGACGTCGCCCGCCTGCGAGGCCTTGACCACCTCGGCGACGTCCCACGAGCGACCGGGACGGGTCCGCTTGAGGTCCGCGACGAGCCGCCGCGTCGACACGAGCGTCTCCAGGCACCCGCGGTTGCCGCAGTAGCACAGCTCACCGTTGTCGACGACCGGGATGTGTCCGATCTCGCCGGTGATGCCCGAGCTCGAGCGGTAGACCACCCCGTCGAACGAGAGCCCGACGCCCACGCCCGTCGCCACCTTGACGTAGACGAGGCAGTGGGCGCCTGCCTGCGCGCCCACGCCGTAGTGGGCCAGGGCGCCCAGGTTGGCATCGTTCTCGAGCACGACGGGCAGCCCGAGGGCGTCCCGCACCGCGGGCAGCAGGTCCACGCCGGCCCAGTTCGGCAGCACGCTGGCCTGCACCACGCGGCCCGTCACGGGGTCCAGCGAGGCCGGCAGCGCGACCCCGCAGCGCAGCACGCGCGACCGGTCTACGTGGTGCTCGTCGAGCATCCGCTCGAGCATCTCCGCCGCGAGCGGCAGGGTGTCGAACGGCTCGTGACCGGACTCGAGCGTCGCGTGGGCCTCGGCGAAGCGGCGCCGGCCGACGTCCCACCCGAGCATGCGCATGTGCGTGCGGCCGATGTCCACGCCCACGACGACCCGCGGGTCGGGCGCCAGCCGCACCTCGACCGACCGGCGGCCGGAGCTGATCGCGAAGGCGGTCGCGACGAGGCCGGCCGCCTCCAGCTCGCGCACGATCGAGGACACGGTCCCGGTGGACAGGCCCGTGGCGCGCGCCAGGGCCGCCTGGGTGCGCGGTCCCTGCGCGCGCAGAGTCGCGACGACCAGGGCGATGTTGCGCTCACGCAACGCCTTCTGCGACCCGGTGTCCCGCGGCGGAGCGGGGGCGCGCGTCCTGGAGGCCATGGGTGACAGGTGTACCGCGACGCGCGCCTTGCCGTCAACCCTTGAACGCAATTACCGCGATTGTCGTCAACCGACGGCCGTGAGCGGGGCCCCGCTCGGGTGACGCGGCGCCTCCGTGCGCGGCGCCCCGGTGATCGCGGCGATGATCTCCTCGTAGCTGGCGCGCTGCGTGACGAACGAGCCGTTGTTGCGCCCGAGCCGCAGCACCTCGATGCGGTCCGCGACGGCGCGGACGTCCGTCATGTTGTGGCTGATGAGGATGACCCCCAGCCCCATCTCCCGCAGCCGCTCGATGTGCGTGAGCACCTCGGCCGTCTGCGCGACCGAGAGCGAGGCCGTGGGCTCGTCCAGCACGACGATGCGGGGGCTGCCGATGAGCGTGCGGGCGATCGCCACGGACTGGCGCTGGCCGGCCGACAGCGACGCCAGGGGCGTGCGGGCCGACGGGATGCGGCTCGCGAGGCGGTCCAGCACCTCGCGCGTGATGCGCTCCATCTCCTCGTCGGACCGCCGCAGCGTCCCGTGCATCTCTCGCCCGAGGAAGAGGTTCGCGGTGACGTCGAGGTTCTCGCAGAGCGCGAAGTCCTGGAACACCGTCGCGATGCCGAGGTTGTAGGCCGCGGCGGGCGTGGGGATCGTCACGGCCTCGCCGTTGAGCTCGATGAGCCCGGAGTCCGGCGTGAGCGCTCCGGCGACCATCTTGGCCAGCGTCGACTTCCCGGCACCGTTGTCGCCGATGAGCGCGACGACCTCGTGCGCGTGCACCTCGAGGGTGACGTCGGTCAGCGCCTCGACCGCGCCGAACCGCTTGCTGATCCCGTGCATCGCGAGCAGCGGGCCTTGCGCGACACCCATCACCCTCGCACCTGCTCCCCGTCGAACTGCGGCACATCATTGGATTCTGTTGAGGAGACCGTCGTCAACTGGCCGACTCCTCACCTTCCACCTCGCTCATCACCGGCACCTCCGCCGCCTGCAGCGCGAGCAGCAGGGCGCCCATCACCTCGGCCCGCGTGCCGAGGACTGCGGGCACCACCTCGACGGGCGCGATCTGGTTGACCACCATGCGCCGCGTGATCGCGGTCCGCATCGGCCCTAGCAGCACCTCTCCGCTCTCCGCGAGCTCTCCGCCCACGACGACCATCTGCGGGTTCATCACCATCCCCAGGCTCGCCACGACCGACCCGATCTGCGCCCCTGCGTCGGCGACCACGCGCGAGCATCCCTGGTCGCCCTCCTTGGCCAGCTGGACGACGTCCCGCAGCGACAGCGCGCCCCTGCTCGGCCGCAGGGCCTCCAGGAGGGCGTCCGAGCCCACCACCGTGTCGAGGCAGCCCCGGTTGCCGCACGAGCAGATGAGGCCCTGCGGGTCGACCTGGATGTGGCCGATCTCGCCGGCCAGACCGGCGTAGCCGCGATGGAGCTTGCCATCGATCATGAGGCCCGCGCTCGTGGTGTGGGATGCCATGACGAACGCGCTGTCGCGGCACGTGCGCGAGGCGCCCAGCGTGCTCTCGGCGAGCGCGCCGAGGTTCGCCTCGTTGTCCACCCACACCGGGCAGCCCACCCGCTTGGAGAGGGTCTGGCCCAGGTGCGTGGCGTCCCACCCGCGCATGACCCCGCCCACCGATATCATCCCGGTGGCGGCGTCGACCGGCGCCGGGACCCCGACGCCGACACCCACGACCTCGGTGACCGAGGCCCCGACCCGCTCGAGCATGTCCGAGACCAGCAGGGCCACGCGGTCCAGGCTGGCGTCCATGCGGTGCTCACGCGGCAGCGGCAGCGACTGCTCCGCGATGACTGCGTGCGCGAAGTCGCCCAGCACGATCCGCAGGTGGCGCGAGCCGATGTGCACGCCGACCGCCAGACCCAGCCGGCGGGCGAGCGTCACAAGCTGGGCGCGCCGCCCGCTGCGGGTGGTCGCCGCCGTGTCCACCAGGCCGGCGGCGTACATCTCGCGGACGATGTTCGACACCGTCGCGGTCGACAGACCGGTGGCGGCGGCGAGCTCCACCTGCGTCAGACCGCCCCAGCGCTGCACGGTCTGCAGCACCAAGGAACGATTGGCCTCACGCAGCGACGATTGGGAGCCCGCCGCCGC
>DAHVRS010000307.1 GCA_027322375.1 Brachybacterium sp.
GCGGCGATGTCGCGGGCGGTCTGCCCGGTGCTCATCGCCTGGATGAGCAGCTGGATGAGGGTGGTCGCCTCGGGGCCGATGAGGTGGGCGCCGAGGATCTCGGTGGTCTCCGCATCCGCGATGATCTTCGCGAACCCGGTCGTGTCCTCGAGCGCCCAGCCGTACGCGATCGAGGCGTACTCCTGCACCGCGACGCGCACCTCGCGCCCGCTCGCCTTCGCGGTCTCCTCGTCCATCCCCACCCAGGCGACGTGCGGGTGGGTGAACACCCCGGCCGGGATCGGCATGGTGTCCGAGCGGCGCAGGTCCTCGGGGTGCAGCACGTTGTGGCGCACGATCCGCTGCTCGTGATTCGCGACGTGCTTGAGCTGGTGCGGGCTGGAAAGATCGCCGAAGGCCCACACCCCCTCGCGCACCTGTCCCCCGGCGAGGACGCGCTGGTACGGGTCGACCTCGACGCGGCCGCCCTTCGCGGTGTCGATCCCGGCAGCGTCCACGTCCAGCAGGTCCGAGTTCGGACGGCGGCCGACGGCCACGAGGATCTCCTCGGCCTGCAGGTGCACCTCCTGCCCGTCGCGGGTGCCGGTGAGCTCGATGCCGTCCTGGGTGCGGCGCACCGCGGTGGTGTCGAGGTTCGTCTCGAGGCGGATCTTCTGCCCGAGCAGCTCGGTGAGGCGGGCGGAGACATCGGCGTCGGCGGCGCGCAGCACCCGCTCGGAGCGGGCGATGAGCGTGACCTCGACGCCGAGGGACCCCAGCACATGCGCCATCTCGACCGCGACCACGCCCGAGCCGAGGATCAGCAGGGAGGCGGGCAGCGCGTCCACGCGCATGATCGTGTCGGAGGTGTGCGGAGAGGCGTCCTCGAGCCCGTCGATCGGGGGCAGGACGGGGCGGGAGCCCGCGCCGAGCACGATCGTGTCCGCGCTGATGCGCTGCTCGGCCCCGTCGTCGCCGGCGACGATCAGCTCCTTCGGGCCGACGAACCGCGCGGTGCCGCGCAGCAGGGTGAGGTTCTGATTGTCCTCGTGATCGCGGCGGTACTCCTCACCACCGGCGCTGAGCGGGTCGATGCGCCCGAAGATGCGATCGCGGATCGCGGGCCAGTCCACGCGCTCGAGCGACTCGGTGAGCCCGAAGCGAGCGGCATCGGCCGGAGTCGCGGCGATCTCGGCCGTGTGCACGAACATCTTCGTGGGGATGCAGCCGAGGTTCAGGCAGGTCCCGCCGAAGACGCGATCGGGGCCCACGCCGCGGTCGATCTGCACGATGGAGCGGTCTGCGAGGTCGGGGCCGGGGAACGAGTTCGCCGAGCCGGAGCCGATGAGGGCGATGTCGTAATGCTGAGTGTCGGTCACCCTCCCAGGCTAGTCCGCGGCGCGCTGTCCCATCGGCCGTCCGTCGGCCCGATCGACCACCCCTCCGGCGGGCGCGGCGAGGAGGGAGGTGGGAGGATATCCCCCCGCAGCACGAGCCGCCCGAGCCCAGGAGAGCGCATGTCCGAGACCCGCCGCCCCGCCGACGCGCACGACCTCATCCGGGTGCGCGGCGCCCGCGAGAACAACCTGCGTGATCTCTCCCTCGACCTGCCCAAGCGGCGCCTGACCGTGTTCACCGGGGTGTCCGGCTCCGGGAAGAGCTCGCTCGTGTTCGGCACGATCGCCGCGGAGTCGCAGCGGATGATCAACGAGACCTACTCCGCCTTCGTCCAGGGCTTCATGCCGCAGCTGGCCCGGCCGGACGTGGACGAGCTGCAGGGCCTGACCACCGCGATCATCGTGGACCAGGAGCGGATGGGCGCGAACGTCCGCTCGACCGTCGGCACCGTGACCGACGCGAACGCCTACCTGCGCACCCTGTTCTCCAAGCTCGCCGAGCCGCATGTGGGCGGGCCCGGCGCTTTTTCCTTCAACGTCCCCTCCGTCACCGCCTCCGGCGCGATGACCGTGCAGAAGGGGGCGAAGACCATCGCGGAGAAAGCCACCTACTCCCGCGTGGGCGGGATGTGCCCGCGCTGCGAGGGCATGGGCGAGATCTCCGATGTGGACCTCACCGAGCTGTACGACGAGGACAAGACGCTGGACGAGGGCCCGTTCTCGATCCCGAACTACTCCCCCGGCGGCTGGTACGTGAAGATCTTCGCGAAGTCCGGGTTCTTCCCCTCCGACAAGCCGATCCGCACCTTCACCAAGCGCCAGCTGCACGACTTCCTGTACAAGGAGCCCACGAAGATCTCCATCGACGGGATGAACATGACCTATGAGGGTCTGATCCCGAAGATCCAGAAGTCCATGCTGAACAAGGACCGCGAGGCGATGCAGCCCCATGTGCGCGCCTTCGTGGACCGGGCGGTCAAGTTCGTCACCTGCCCCGAGTGCGAGGGCACCCGCCTGGCCGAGCACGCCCGCACCTCCACGATCGACGGGGTCTCGATCGCGGAGGCGACCGCCTGGCAGATCACCGACCTCGCCGCCTGGGTGGAGCAGCTGCGCGCCGCGCACACCGCCGCCTCCGTCGCCCCGCTGCTGGGGAACCTCTCCGCGCTGCTGGGCTCCTTCGTGAAGATCGGACTCGGATATCTGTCCCTGGACCGCCCCTCCGGCACCCTGTCCGGCGGCGAGTCCCAGCGCACCCGCATGATCCGCCACCTCGGCTCCGCGCTGACCGATGTCACCTACGTCTTCGACGAGCCGACGATCGGGCTGCACCCGCACGACATCGCCTCGATGAACGCGCTGCTGCTGTCGCTGCGGGACAAGGGCAACACGGTCCTCGTCGTCGAGCACAAGCCCGAGACCATCGCGATCGCCGACCACGTCGTCGACCTGGGCCCGCGCGCCGGAACCCACGGCGGTCAGCTGCAGTACGAGGGCGATCTCGCCGGGCTCATCGCCTCCGACACCCTCACCGGGCGCCACCTCGAGAAGCGCGTCCAGCTGAAGGACGAGGTGCGCGAGCGGACCGGGGCGCTCGAGATCCGCGGCGCGACCTCCCACAACCTGCAGAACGTGGACGTGGACATCCCCCTCGGCGTGCTCACCGTGGTCACAGGCGTGGCCGGCTCCGGCAAGAGCTCGCTCATCCACGGCTCCCTGCCTGCGGGCGAGGACGTGGTGGTCGTGGACCAGAGCGCGATCCGCGGCTCGCGCCGCTCGAACCCTGCGACCTACACGGGCCTGCTGGACCCGATCCGCAAGGCGTTCGCGAAGGCCAACAGCGTCAAGCCGGCCCTGTTCTCCAACAACTCCGAGGGCGCCTGCCCCGTGTGCAAGGGCGCGGGCGTGATCTACACGGAGCTGGGCTTCATGGAGACCGTCTCCACCCCCTGCGAGGAGTGCGAGGGCAGGCGCTTCCAGGCCTCCGTCCTCGAGCACACCCTGGGCGAGGGCGAGCAGGCGCGCAGCATCGCGGACGTGCTCGAGATGTCCGTGGAGCAGGCGCGGGAGTTCTTCACCTCCCCGGACTCGAAGGTCCCCGCCGCCGCGAAGATCCTCGGCCATCTCGAGGACGTGGGCCTCGGCTATCTCACGATCGGCCAGCCGCTGACCACCCTCTCCGGCGGCGAGCGGCAGCGCCTCCGTCTCGCCACCCACATGGGCGACAAGGGCGGGATCGTGGTGCTGGACGAGCCGACCACGGGCCTGCACCTCGCGGACGTGGACCAGCTGCTCGCCCTCCTGGACCGCCTCGTCGACTCCGGGAAGTCGCTCATCGTCATCGAGCACCACCAGGCGGTGATGGCGCATGCGGACTGGATCATCGACCTGGGTCCCGGCGCGGGCGTGGACGGCGGCCGGATCGTCTTCGAGGGCACCCCGGCGCAGCTCGTGAAGGGCGCCTCGACCCTCACCGGACAGCACCTGCGCACCTACGTCGGCGGCTGAGGACGTGACGCTCCGGGTCCACCACCTCGACTGCGGCACCCTGCGCACCCCGGTCGGGACGATGGTGTGCCATGTGCTGCTGCTCGAGGTCGAGGAGCGCCTGGTCCTGGTCGACACCGGCTTCGGCCTCGACGATGTGCGCACCCCGTCCCGCCTGGGCCCGGTCCGCCATGTGCTCTTCCCGGACCTGGACCCGGCCCGCACCGCCGTGGGCCGGATCCGTGCGCTCGGCCGCGACCCTTCCGAGGTGAGCGATGTGGTCCTCACCCATGGCGACCTCGACCACGCCGGCGGCATCCCCGACCTCGCCCATGCCCGGATCCATCTGCTCGCCGCGGAGGCCGACGCGATCGAGCAGCGGCGCGGCCTGCGTGCCCACCAGCGCTACCGGCCCGCGCATTGGGGTCACGACCCGCGCGTCATCGCGCACCCGCCCAGGCCTCTCACCTGGAAGGGCGTGCCCGGCACCGTCCCGCTGGATGACGTCGCCCCGGCCTGCTCATGGTGCCGCTGCCCGGCCACACTCAGGGGCACGCGGGCATCGCCGTGCCGCAGGAGCAGGGGTGGCTGCTGCACATCGGGGATGCGGCGCTGGATGCCCGGACCCTGCGCACCGGGCGGGTGCGCCTCGATGTTCAGCTGCGTCAGGTGCTCATCGCCCAGCATCCCCGCGCGATGCGGCGCACCCAGCGCCTGCTCACCGCGCTCGTCCGCGACCCGGAACTGCAGATCGTGAACTCCCACGACCTCGCCCTGTTCCAGGAGGCGGTGGCCCACAGCCCCGGCCGCGGGCAGGGCGGGAGTGAGAGGCAGGGCAGGGGCGAGGGCCAGGGCCGGGACACGTACTCTGGCTGACATGCCGCGCCCCATCCCCGCTCCCCTGCTCACCTGGCTCGATGTGCTGCGCTGCCCGCTGTGCGCCGCGCCCCTCGAGGCCGGGGACGGGCTGCTGCGCTGCACCACCGGGCACAGCTTCGACCGGGCCCGCGCCGGTTACGTCGCGCTGCTGGGCGGCGGCGGGGCGATCAGCGGCGACGATGACGAGATGGCCCGCGCCCGGCACCGCTTCCTCGAGACCGGCGCCTACGACCCGCTGCGCACAGCCCTCGCCGACCTCGCCCTCGAGACGGTCCCCGCCCTCGCCAGC